>DBFXIC010000334.1:0-4331 GCA_048455095.1 Anaeromassilibacillus sp. | reverse complement strand
AAAATATTCATTCTTGTTACAATTTCGCCACTTTTCGCATTTCCCCTGTTCCTCTTCGTTCAAAATGCCAAAATCCTCTATTGTTAGAAATATCCATGTGAGTCGTTTTTCCGCATGAAACCGGGCTTTTTTGTAAAAACTACCGGCGAGGATGTCCAAGGACGATACATCCGCAAATTTGGTCGAAAAGGAGATGGTTTGATGGAGGATCAACTCTATGAATTTCTTAGGGAAAATCGGGAGGTGCAGCGCTTTTTCATGTCCCTTCCAGAGCCGTTGCAAAACGCTATGTCCGGCGTCGGCTCCGTTACACCACAGGAAAAACCCTATGTAAACTATATTAATCTTTTGCTGGAGCCATAAAATGGAAGCCCTTTCGCAGAGTGATTGCAAAAAGTCCTGTTTCGGTTTATAATGGGATGCAGATTTTGCATTTTCAGCGGCGGTACTGACGCCCCTTTTATCCGTGCGCTGTCATTTGAGAAAGGATGAACCAAGCATGGCTTTGAGCAACCTCATTCTGCCTAAGGATTATACATCAAAACTCGACATCATAGAGACGGAGATCGCGATCAAGCTCGCAAAGGACACTTTTGAGCGCGAACTGGCCGCAGCCCTCTCCCTTACGCGCGTGTCCGCGCCCCTGTTTGTCCGGCCTGAAACCGGACTCAACGACGACCTCAACGGCGTGGAACGCCCGGTGCAGTTCGATGTGGCCGACATCCACGCGGACGTGCAGATCGTCCATTCCCTTGCCAAGTGGAAGCGCATGGCGCTTGCCCGGTATGGCTTCCGCGCCGGCACCGGCCTGTATACGGATATGAATGCAATCCGCCGCGACGAAGAGCTGGATAACCTCCATTCCGTCTATGTGGACCAGTGGGATTGGGAACGCGTGATCACCGCGGAAGAGCGTACGATGGAAACCCTTCAAAATGCGGTAAAAGCCATCATGGGCGCGCTGCATCAGACACAGACAGTTCTTACAGAACGCTTCCCTGTTCTTGAATCCTATATTCCCGAGGAAATCACCTTTGTCACCAGCCAGGAGCTGGAGGACCGCTATCCAGATCTGACATCGAAACAGCGCGAGGATACCGCTGCCAAAGAATACGGCGCGGTCTTTATCTCCCAGATTGGCGGTGCACTCAGTTCTGGAAAGCCGCACGATGGCCGTGCGCCGGACTACGACGACTGGACGCTCAATGGTGACATCATTATCTGGTATCCTGTGCTCGGCCGTTCTTTGGAGCTGTCCTCTATGGGCATTCGTGTCAATGCGGAAGCATTGCGTAGCCAGCTTGCCGTCGCAGGCTGTGAGGAACGCGCCGGGCTGCCATTCCACAGCATGCTGTTGGAAGGCCGCCTGCCGCTCACCATGGGCGGCGGCATTGGGCAGTCCCGCATCTGTATGGCGCTGTTAGAAAAAGCGCATATCGGCGAGGTGCAGGCCTCTATTTGGCCGGATAGCATGCGCAACGCGTGCGAAGGCTATGGCATTCATCTCTTATAAAGTACAAAAAGCCGCATTATCATATTGAAAAAGGGAGCAGTTCGCTGCTCCCTTTTTGTATTCACAAATACTTTTTAATCACTCGATAACGCTTAAATTCTTTTGATTTTATACTTTACAGCATTCGTTTCCCAACACGGACACTTTGCAATCATTCTGCCTCGTTCTTTATGGAAACTGGAGGCTTTTTCCGACTGACTACCGGCGGCGGTGTAAACTGAGTGGACGACGCCGTATTACCGATCCGCTTAATAATACAGGAAGCAAACGGAGCCAGAGTGATGTCCAAGCAGTATTTCCCGCCGCGCATCTGCGCCCGTAGTTCCCCTTCGTTTGTCTTTCCATTGCCGCCGAACTGCAATGTATCCGTGTTGATCATCTCTGCATAAACGCCATAATGATCCACCATCAGAGAATAATGTAAATGGGTTCGGTTGGAAAAATTCAACACAATATAGAGCTCTTCATGTACCAAGTCGCTGCGCTTATAGGCAAATAAACACCGGCCCGCATCGTTGACATCGAGCCATTGAAAGCTCTGCGGATGGTAGTCCTCCTGATACAAAGCGCTCTCTTCCAAATAGAGATGGTTCAGAATCCGGAGATACTTGCAAAATGCGTCGTGCGCTGGATAAGTCAGTAGATTCCAGCCGAGTTCCTTTTCCTCGTCCCATTCTTTGAACTCCGCCAGTTCATTTCCCATAAAATTCAGTTTTTTGCCCGGATGAGTGAACATATAGAGATAGAGCGTTCGGAGCTGATGAAACTTCTCTTCGTAGTTTCCAGCGATTTTATCAATAATTGTCTTTTTGCCGTGCACGACCTCATCATGGGAAAACGGCAGCAAATAGATGTCGTTGTAAAAATAGCTCATGGAAAAGCTAAGTTTTGTATGTACGCCCGGACGCTGTGCCGGAGGAACCGCCAAATAGTCGAGCGTATCATTCATCCAGCCGAGATCCCATTTGTAGTCGAACCCCAAGCCTCCGTACTCCACCGGGGCTGTTACCTTCAAATAATTGGATGAATCCTCCGCGATTAGCATCACATTGGGATGGCGCTTTTGAATGGCATAGTTGCAGGTTTTCAGGAACCATACGCCGCTCTCATTGACCGCATTGTTGGTATTGCCGTCGCGATAAATCAAATTGGACACGGCGTCATACCGTACGCCGTCAAAATGGTAATAGGTGATCCAAAAATCGACGGCCGACTTTAAAAAGCTGATCACATGCGGTTTTGCATAGTCGAACAAAACCGTCCCCCATTCGCTGTACCGCTGATCCTCAAATTCACTTTCGTACAAAAATCCGCCGTCAAACTGATGCAGCGCATAAAAATCCGAGACAAAATGCGCGGGAACAAAATCCATAATGACACCGACGCCCTGCTCGTGGCAGCGGTTGACAAAATGCATGAGCTGTTTCGGGTTCCCGTATCGGCTTGTCGCGCTGAAATAGCCGGTCACCTGGTATCCCCAGGAGCCATCGAACGGGTGCTCCGTCAAGGGCAGAAGCTCAATATGCGTGTATCCCATTTCCTTCACATAGGGAACCAGAATATCCGCTAGCTCGTCATAGCGATAGAAGCGCGCGTCCTCAGGCGCGTCCTTGATTCTCCAGGAACCGGCGTGGACCTCATAAATACTCAAGGGTTTACTGTAGTTCTTATCGCGGGTGCGCATCCAGCTGTCGTCCGACCATGGAAAATCGTTGAGGTTATAAACATACGAGGCCGTGTTTGGGCGCAGCTCGCTGTAGAATGCAAAGGGGTCCGCGCGGTCGTACACCTCTCCGGACGCTGTAAAAATCCGGTATTTATACATATCCATCTCGTGAACGCCCTGGACAAAGATTGTCCAGACGCCGGACGGCAGCCGATCCATATCATAGCCTGTCCAATCGTTAAAGGTGCCGATCAACATCACCCGCGCAGCATTGGGGGCATAGACCGTAAAACGCGCGCCGTCCTGATCATATTCATGGCTAAAATGCGCGCCAAACGTTTGGTATCCTTCCAGAGAAGCTCCCTGTAGGTATTCATCGATCATTTTGAGGTCCATCTCTGACTCTCCTCTCTTTGGGACATACGCCCCCTCCCCTTCCGGGATAACATGTTTTTAATATATCATATTCAACAAAAAAAATCTATACTGTTTTTGTTTTATAAACAAAAGTTTTATTTCCTGTCCTTTTATCTGAGAATCCGTCCTTCTAAAGAGCTGGTAAAAATCCTATACAAAGCCTTATAAAGCCAGCTTTTGTCCTATGTGCATCCGGTATTATGCGCACAAAAGAACGCCGGTTCTCCAAAACAAGCATTAAAAAACGGGCTTCCAAATTGGAAGCCCGAAAATTTTATGTAGGACTATGTTACAGCTCTTATGTAAAAATTATGCGTCCAAAGCATTGCCGAAGAACTTATCGTGAACCGCAGCGACCGCTTTATCCGCATCCTTGCTGTCGATCAACACGGAAATCTTAATTTCACTGGTGGAAATCATCTTGATGTTGATGTTTGCTTCATAAAGTGACTCGAACATCTCTGCGGCAATGCCGGGATGTGTCTCCATGCCTGCGCCGACTGCGGAAACCTTGGCGACATTCTCGTCGTAGACAACGCTCGTGGCACCGATCAGATCCACATATGGATTCAGCAGGTCGATTGTGGCCTTCAGGTTGTCGTGGCTTACGGTAAAGCTGATGTCCTTCGTGCCGTTTCTACCGATGGACTGCAGAATAATATCGACGTTGATATTCTTAGCGGCCAACTTGGAGAAAATCTTAAATGCAAGACCCGGGCGATCCGGCACGCCGAT
>DBFXIC010000333.1:0-16430 GCA_048455095.1 Anaeromassilibacillus sp. | reverse complement strand
CTTTCAGCCCTGTCGCAAAACACCCTCAAAAACACAAAAACCGGCCGGAAATCGGTCGGTTTTCTCATTTTAACCCAAGCGCCGAAATGCACCCGTTCTCATTGTTTTCCGCCTCAAAAGCACCCGAAAAATGGCTTTGTGATGCGATTTGCAGGAAAAAACAGCTTTTTCCAACTTCGCGCTCGGGATTTCTCATTCTACATGAATGCTTACACCGGAGCTGATCCTCTGTGATATCGGCATGCCGCAGTGCAATGGGATAGAGGTATTGAAATACGTCAGTAAAGCGGAGTATCATCCGGAGTTCGCTTTTCTGACATGCTATGAAAGCTTTGAATATGCCCGGGAAGCAGTGCGTTACGGCGCCACAAATTATCTGACGAAACCAATCAATCTGAATGAACTGCGGGAAGCGCTGCTGCAAATGATTGCCACGCTGCGTGCAAAACAGCTGGCACAGGAATCCACGGAAGGCAGCGCCCATCATGCGGACCTGTTGCTGAACAATTTCCTGCAGCGTCTACGTGACGGACTGTACGGAGAGGAAAAAATAAGAATTGCGGCGGCCATGGGCCGACGCAGTTTGGAGCTGCAGCCAGATTCCTGTATACGTTGTGTACTGGTGAGTGCAGATTCGACCAATGCACTGAAAAACGGATGGAACAGAGACCTGCTTGTATACAGCTTCAATTATCTGTCTCAGGAAATCGTGGCAGAGCGGCAGGACTTTGCATATTCTATCGTCGATATGGGTGAACGCTTCATTACCGTGACCATGCTGCTTCGGGCGGAAAAAGCTGTTGAGCAGGAAGTGGTGCGTCGGTGCGATCACCTGGTTTCGGCCTGCAGAAGCTATCTGATCCTGCAGCCAGTATGCTTGGTGGGCGAGGTGATACAGCTATGGCAGCTGCCCACACAGGGGCCTGAGCTGCAGCGGAGGCTCCATAAAATCCGCCTGCAAAGCGGCCAGGTGCGCTTGTTCCGAGAGGCTTCCGTACCAGCGGGCAATGTGCCGCCCGCGGTGGATGAGACGAAGATACTGGACTGCATCAAGCGACGGGACAAAACAGAATATGTAGCTGAGATATCTTCGATTGCAAACAAAATTTCCGTGGATAAGACAGGCAGTGATTGCGCCATTGCGCTACTGCATCATGATCTGATCCGCGCGTTCAATACATATCTGAATGACAATGCGATACCAGCCCATGCATTGTTTCAGGATGAGATGATACGTGAGCTTGATGGAACAGCGGAGCGTTCTGTCTTTGACATGATGAATTTTGCCGTGCATTTATATGACTACACTGTGACACATTTGCTGGAGCTTGCTGATTCAGAAAATGTGATCAGCAAGGTGAAGCGTTACATCACGGTGCATTACCGTGAAAATATCGACAGGGACATCGTGGCATCCATTGCTTTTGTCACGCCAAATTATCTCTCCAAACGGTTCCGTTCCGAGGTTGGAATGAACATGCGGGAATATATCAATCAGCTGCGTATCAGAGAAGCAAAAAGGCTGCTGCTGTCTACCGATTTTTCAATCAGCAAAATCGCAAGTGATATAGGCTTTGATAACATAAGCTATTTTTCTACCGTTTTTCGCAAGCAGTGCGGCGTGAGTCCCGCTGATTGGAGAAACAGAAAGGGCAGTGGGGATACGGATGAAGTGGAAAGAACAATTGCGAAAGGATAAGCAGACGCTTGCGGGGCTGGCTCCCAGACAGAAGATGCTGTTTATCTGGGATTATTATAAGCTTCCGATCTTGTCTTTGCTTCTGGTTGCGGTGCTGGCTGGGGCCGGCGCAGCAGCGGCAGCGCGCAGCGCGCATACGACGTTTTATGCCGTGATGGTCAACGCGAATAATGAAGTACAGGCAGACCCGTTTACTCCGCTGCTGGAGCAGGGCGGTGTGGACATGACGGGAAAAAGTGTCGACATCGAGGCAAACTATACCCTGCATTACGACGATGCCGCACTCTCGGACGCACAAACGCTTCAGGTACTGGCTGCGCTGTTCGGAATCGGGGATTTGGATGTGTTTGTAGCGGACGAGGATGTGTTTGCCTCTTATGCAAAGCAGGGAGCGTTTGTAGACCTGGGGCTTTTTATCCCGGGCGATGTATTGAAGCGGTATAAAGACCACTTATACTACAGTGAGGATGCAGAGGGAAACAGAGTGCTAAGCGGCATTTGGCTAAGCGGAAATTCTTTGCTGCATGAAGCGGGATACTATTCCGGCGCTGTTCTGCTCGGCGTAGCGTCAAACGCCCAGAACCTTGATAATTCGGTTTTGATGGTCACGCAGCTGCTGTACAGCGGAAAAGTGTAGTTTTTCTAAACCCCGGGGAACAAAATTGAAAATTCTCTGCGGGATAAAAGGCTCTTGTGTTCTTTTTTAAAAAATTCGAAAATCTTTTCAAAAGTAAAAGTGCGATGAAGATGGCATGATAAAAGTGCGCTCAGGGAGAGCAAAAACAATTAGGAGGAATAGAAATGAAAAAAGCATTCGCACTTTTGCTGGCTGTATTGATGCTGATGTCTCTGGCGGCATGTTCAGGCGGCACAAGCTCCGGCAGCACGCCTGCTGCAAGCGGTTCTGCAGCACCTGCTTCATCTTCGGCAGGCAACGGTGAGACTGTAAAGGTCGTCATCACGCTCCCGTCGATGAACAATCTGCCCAGCGAAGAAGCCAAGCAGGCCGTCAGTGACGCCCTGTCTGAATACGTACAGGGTCTGGGTTACAATATCGCCATTGACGTTCAACCGTATTCGCTCGTTGATTATACAACGGACATGAATATGCGTCTGGCCGGCGGCGAGGAACTGGATATTATTTATACCGGTCCCATTAATACGGCGGTCACGAACGGCTATCTGGTAAATCTGGATGAGTACAGAGACAACGTGCTGGCAGAGGCCATGAAAGTAGTGGGCGACTGGGACCTGTGCGGCACCGTAAACGGCTCACTGTACGGCATTCCTGCTTACAAGGGTCTCTCCCTGGATTACAAGTACATTTATAACGAAGAATATTTCAAGGACTTTGACATGACCCAGATCAAGAGCATCAACGATCTGGACGGCCTGTTTGCCCAGTTCAAGGAAAAGTACCCGGACGAACTGCCGGCTGCGTATACCTACCAAGTGTCTCTGCCGCTGTATTGCGAAGAGGACCACACGGCTGTTGTCGGCACCTACTTTGCCACTGTAGGAGACAGCACCGAGCTGGTAAGCCTGTTTGATACGGCTGCTTACAAAAAAGCCGCCGAAAAGGCTTATGAGTGGCGGCAGAAGGGTTATGTGGACCCCGAGGGCTCCGCCCAGACGCTTACGCATGATGTTCTTTCGCAGTCCGGTGCCTGTAAGGGTGTTTATATGGGCCATGCTTACAGCGTGCCCACGATCGAACAGATGTTCACGATGAACAATACCTATGGCGCGACGTTCAAAGCCGTAAGCATCGGTAAGACTTCGCTCACCAGCAATACGCTCACATATGGCATTGCCTATACGTCTAAGCATCCGAAAGAAGCGGCGGAAGTGCTGAACCTGATCTGGACGGACGAGTATGTGATGAGCACGCTTATCTATGGCCTGGAAGGCGTATCTTGGGAGTGGAACGCAGACAAGAGCTCTATCCAGTATCCCGAAGGCCTGGGGCTGGATTCCGTTCCGTACACCTGTTTGTTCTCCTGCGGTGCGTTCGGCAACCAGTTCCTGCTGTATGGAATGGACGGCAATACCTCCAATGAAGACAAAGAGTACATGAAAGAGCTGATTGACTCCGCGTGGGTTGCGCCGCTGTTCGGCTTTACGCCGAATTCCGATAATGTTTCTACGCAGGTGGCGGCGGTATCCAACGTCTACAACCAGTATGACAAAGCGCTGATGTACGGCGACGTAGACCCCGCTTCTTACCTGCCTGAGTTCCAGGCGGCGCTGGAGGCTGCCGGCATCAATGATATCCTGGCGGATTATCAGGCACAGGTCGACGCTTGGGTAGAGCAGTATAAATAAGCCCGGAAAAAAGTTTGAACCGTTTGAAAATGCAGGCCTGCAGGCCTGCATTTTCTTTTGGCGTTCATCCTTGGAGGATGAAGCGGGCGCGGCTTTTCGGCCGCGGTGATGCGTGTTACAAAATAGGAAATACAGCGTACTTTTTTTAATGTTTACATCTGCTGCCACAGGTAGAATAAAGACATACGGTAGGCAAGGAGAGTGCAATTTTATGTCAAATGCGGAAATCACTGTCCCAGCGCGGGCTGCGTCACAGTATGACGACCTGCTGAAACAGAAGAAAAAAAACAAGAGAAAGGCGGATTTTAAACGGCTGCTCCCGCTGTATCTGATGATGCTTCCAGGGCTTGTATATCTGCTCTGCAACAATTATCTGCCGATGTTCGGTATTTTGTTCGCTTTTAAAAAGATGAATTTTTCAGTGGGCGTCCTGCAAAGCCCCTGGTGCGGTTTGCAGAACTTTGAATTCCTGTTTAAGACGAAAGATGCCTGGATTATGATTCGCAATACGCTGCTGTACAACATCGTATGGATTGCCATGGGGACTGTGATTGCGGTTTTTATTGCAATACTCATGGCAGAGATTTCGGCACGTCCCGCGGCCAAGGTGATTCAGCCAATCATATGTTTTCCGTCGATGATTTCTGCGGTTATCCTGTCATTCATCGTATATGCGTTTCTCAGCACGAACAACGGCTACATCAACCGTGCGCTTCTGGGGGGAGACGGTATCAACTGGTATGCCAGCGCACAGTATTGGCCGGTGATCCTTACAATCGTTCATTTTTGGCAATGCTCGGGCCAGAGCTCGGTTATTTATATGGCAAGCATCGGAGGCATCGATAAAGGCCTTTATGAAGCGGCAAAGATTGACGGTGCAAATAAGCTTAAGCAGATCCGATATATCACGCTTCCGCTGCTCAAGCCGATGGTGATTCTGATGCTTCTTATGTCTATCGGCAAAATATTCAACTCTGATTTCGGCTTATTCTATCAGGTGACGCTGAATCAGGGCCTGCTGACCAGCACAACGCAAACAATCGACACCTATGTATACCGGGCGCTGATGGAACTGAATAATATCGGAATGTCGTCGGCAGCCAGTGTATTCCAGGCTGTACTTGGTTTCCTGCTGGTCGTTTTGTCCAATGCATTTGTGCGTGTCGTTGATAATGACAACGCACTGTTCTGAGGGAGGAAGAAAACGATGCGTAAAGAGAAAAAAAGTTTGGCCCCCAAAATCAGAGATGAAAGGACGTTCCACTATTTTGCGCTGACGGTACTGATTCTTCTGGCTCTCTACTGTATTTTTCCCTTTATCTTGATGTTGTCGGTATCTCTTTCGACTGAGACATCTCTGGGACAATTGGGATACCGCTTTTGGCCCAAGGAAATATCTTTTGCCGCGTATGATTACCTGTGGGCAAAGCGTGCCACCATCGGCCGATGCTATATGCTGACGATTGTGACAACAGTTGCAGGCACGCTGGGCAACTTGGTTTTGACCTCTCTGTTTGCGTATCCGTTGAGCCGCAAGGATTTTAAGCAGCGAAATATTTTCGCGTTTATTGTATTTTTCACCGTTATGTTCAATGGAGGGCTGACCGCGACCTATATCGTCTGGAGTACCTTCTTTCATATCAAAAATACGATTTGGGCGCTGATCCTTCCGGGCGGTCTGATGGGTGCAATGAACGTATTGATGGTGCGGAATTACTATAATGCGAACATCCCGTATTCGATTATCGAGGCTGCGGGGATGGACGGCGCGAGCGATTTGCGTATTTATACCAGCATCATTGTCCCGCTGTCCAAACCGGTGCTTGCCACCATCGGTTTGTTTGCGGCAATCGGGTATTGGAACAACTGGACAAATGGCCTGTACTATATTTCGGATTCAAACCTGTACACCATCCAGGTTTATCTGAAACGCCTGATGGACAATATCGCTTATCTGAAGTCCAGCAATAATATGGTCGAATCCGCTTCGTTGGCGATGAAATCGCTTCCGACAGAAAGTGCCCGTATGGCGATTGCCATTATCGCAATCATTCCGATTTTGCTGGTGTATCCATTCATCCAGAAGCAATTGGTAAAGGGCATGGTTATCGGCGGCGTAAAAGGATAAAAGTGAGGGGTAAACAATGAGAAAAGAATTTGAAAGAACGAGCCCGGAAGCTGTGGGTATTCGGAGCCAGGCAATTTTGGATTATATAGACGCTCTGGAACGCAGCAACACCGAGATGCACGGCATTATGATTATGCGTCATGGTAAGATCTGCGCGGAGGGCTGGTGGCAGCCGTTTGCTCCCAACCTGCGTCACGGCCTGCAGTCGCACACAAAAACGTATGCGGCCACTGCGGTGGGCATTGCTTATACGGAAGGCGTATTGAAATTGGATGAACGGCTCATTGATATCTTCCCAGAGGAATCTCCGGCGGACCCAAGCGAAAACCTGAAGCTTTTAACCGTCCGCGATGTATTGTGTATGGGATGTGGTATGGACGCGATGCCGCGCCCAACGGTGGACTGGATCCGCGATTTCATGCATACACCGGTCAATCACAAGCCCGGCACTGCTTTCATGTACAATTCTACAGGCTCTTCGATTCTGGGTGCCATTGTCCGCAAAAAAACAGGGGAAGGGCTTCAGGAATATTTGAGCAAACGCTTGTTCTGTAAAATCGGTATCGACCCAGACAATATCCGCTGGTACTGTATGCCGGACGGGATGGAAATGGGCGGCGGCGGAATGCTTGCCACCACAGAGGACAATCTGCGTCTGATGAAGCTGTACGCCGATGGCGGCGTATGGGAGGGTGAACGCATTTTGGCAGAGGACTATGTCAGGCTTGCCACTACAAATCAAAATGACTCATCCACTGAAGCGCTCAACAACCCGGAGGCAAGCGACAATTTTCTGGGGTATGGCTTTCAGATATGGATGTGCAAGCCGAAGGGTGTATACCGGGCGGATGGAGCGATGGGGCAGTTCACCATCGTAAGTCCGGAGCAGGATCTGCTAATTGCCATTAATGAAACGGCTGTCGGCGCGCATTGGGCGCAAAGTACTTTGAATATTACATGGGACTTTTTGGAAAAAGTAGGCGGCGGGACATTGGAGGAAGATCCGCAAAGTGCTGGGCGGCTGGCGCAGAAAATGCGGTGCCTCAATCTCCCAAATCCGGTATTCCAGCCGCTCAGTCCCATTGCTTCAAAAATCAGCGGCAGAACATACACGGTTCAAAGCGGCGTGCTGAGTACGGAAATATTCAACTTTATGTCAGGAGAACCCGTCAGTCCAATAACGGATTTTTCGTTCGCGTTCGACAGTTATGGATGTATATGGAATGTAAATGGCCCAAATGGCACACAGGCCGTTCGAATCGCCACAAATGGCTGCCGTTTTACAAATCTGGTCGGCAAGGCGGAAGATCAGACGCAGCTGCTTGTTTGTGACGGTGCCTGGACAGAAGAGGACACCTTTGCGGTGAACCTCCGCTGGGCAGAGACCTGTCTGACGAAGAAGCTGGTGTTCCATTTTGACTGCGATGGCGTTACGGTTGAGGACACAAACAACAGTGCGTTTCGCAGAAGTGAGGACGGCCCGGATGTGATTGTGGCAAAATAGAATAGAAAGGAACACGCAGGCATAACCCGAAAGTGGCTATGCCTGTGTGGTATATCCAAAACAAAACGGCAGCGCATGGATGCGCCGCTCCGGGAGGCAGTGAACGATGTTTCAAATGGAAAATCCCTTGATGAGAATGCTGACAAAAATCGGGAATTTTATTTTGGTCAGCTTTTACTGGCTGTTGACGTGTATTCCGGTCGTCACCATCATTCCCGCCTGTACGGCGCTGTTCCACACAGTGACAAAAGTGATTCGCCAGGATGGCGAAGGCGTTACAGCAGATTTTTTTTCCGCTTTTCGCCATGCGTTGCATCCAGGGGTGCTGCTCTCCCTTATAACGGCGGGAGGAAGCCTGCTGTTATATACCTGTGTGGATTTTGGATATCAAATGATGCGGCAGAACGCTGTGGGAACCGCTTATTTTTCCGTCGGCTGCATTTTGGCGTATGCTTGGACGGCTACCGTCTTTTATCTTGCACCGGCCTTGTCTCGCTTTGAAGGAGGGGTGCTGGACATACTTCGGATAGCGTTTTACCTTCCTTTTCGGAATTTTTTCAGTGTCCTGCTGCAGATGATTCTTTTGGCGGTTATGATTTTTGTGGTGGATTTTTATCCGGTTCTATTGCTGATCGTACCGGCGCTGTATGTCGATCTGACTTGTTCCGGAGTGGAGAAGGCTTTGCAACGGCTCGTGGCGCTGAGCGGTGCAAAAGAACCTGAGAAACAGACAGATGCCGAACCGGAACGGGAACAGTGCTTGGAATTCGGCGGGCTCTCAGCGCTGGAACAGGCTGCGAATATGAATGATTCTGAGGAATAGAGGCAGGGAGTATGGCGGAACTGGTATTGAACGATCTGGTGAAAATCTATCCATATACAAAGATAGGAGGCTTGTTCGGCGCGCGCAGGCGGTCTGTTGAGGCTCTGCGGCAGGAGAAAATGAACCCATATATCACAAATGAAGGTGTAATTGCGGTTCAGCAGTTCAGCCTGGAAATAGAACATGGTGAGTTTGTTGTGCTTTTGGGGCCTTCCGGATGTGGTAAAACCACAGTTCTTCGAATGATCGCGGGGCTAGAGTCAGTTTCAGCCGGCCAGGTGTGCCTGGACGGGAAAAACATCAACGATGTGCGTCCGGATGAACGGGATATTACCATGATTTTTCAAAACTATGCGCTGTATCCGCATTTGACTGTGTATGATAATATCGCATATACGCTGAAAAACCAGCATATGCCACGGGATGAGATCCGTTTGTATGTGGAAGAGATTGCGTCCATGCTGGACCTGACCGGACTTTTAAAACGGCGCCCAAAGGAACTATCGGGCGGACAGCAGCAGCGTGTGGCCATTGGCCGGGCATTGGTGCGCAAGCCGAAGCTGTTTCTTCTGGATGAGCCCTTCAGCAATCTTGACCCTTCATTGCGTGCCCAGCTTCGCCGGGAAGTGAAGCGGCTTCACGAAAAAATAGGCACGACTTTTATTTATGTGACCCATGATCAGGCTGAGGCGTTCATGCTGGGGACCCGTATCGTGGCGATGCGTCACGGGATGATTGAGCAGGCTGGGACACCGAAAGCATTGTACAACCACCCTTTGAATACCTATGTTGCATCTTTTGTTGGCGTGCCGCCGATGAATCTGCTGGATGCGCAATTGACGCGACGTGAGAAAAGCTGGTATGTAAGAGTGCTCCGAACTGAATATCCTATTTCGGAAAAGCAATGCGCGGCATTGGCGGACAGTGATGAAGGCCGGGAGATACGGCTCGGCATACGCCCGGTGCATTTGTTGTTCGGTGATAAGGGCATAGAGGCGGAGGTGGAGTATGCAGAAACAACGGGAAAAGAATTTGTTGTGCATCTTCAGGTGGGCGACACGTCAGTGACGCTTGTTCTGCCAGGCGATACGCCTCCTTCGAAAATTGCGAAGCACGCGAAGGGGCGCCTGGAAATGCAGCCGGAGTACTTTCATCTGTTCGACAAGGAGAGCGGAAAGCGGATATAAAGCCGAATCAGAGAAAAAGAAAAGGCCCTGCTTTTGAAGCGCTCCAGATTATGCAGCCAGCATAAAAAGGTGTCTGATCGCAGAAATATTGGATTTTAGGCGGAGAGACGGCGCATAGGCATCGTCTCTTCATTTTTGGGCAAGATGCTGCTCATGGCTGCAAAAGTTGGATACAGCTGGTCGAATATATCGTTGGCTTTACAGATTGCAGATTGTTTGTGGCAAAAATATATTCTATTCTGAGAATAAAAAACTTTTCTGCAATGGTATCCATATAGATGCCTTTTTGATATGGACGGCGTAATGCCGTATTCTTGGGTTAGGTTGAGATGAACTTGCAAGGTATACTGAAATTCCTAGGTCGTTGTGGAGGTGCGGTTTCGCAGCGATTTTTGTTTTTATTTTATAGCTGGATGACCATACAGTTACTCTCATACACCGGTGCCCATAACAATGCCCCTGATGCAGCTTGCTTTACCGCATCAAGGGGCATTGCGCCTTTTTACTGAGGCCGGTGCAATTCGACGGGAACTTTTTTATAATCCAAGTCCATGCAGCCATTCGGCACATAGGACGGCCCAGTGAGCCACATGGGGAATATCCATATAAAGATCATTATTTCCGTCTGCCAGCGCCAGTCCGTGGACGCCGTCGGGGAAGCAATGAAGTTCAAACGGAACGCCTGCTTCTGTCAGTGCAGCGCCCAGTACGAAAGAGTTTCTGGGATCATCGCTGTTGGTCTGCCAGATGAAGAAGGGCGGAGTGTCACAGGTGATATTTTTTTCCGGCGCAAGATAAAGTTTTTCTGAGCGGTCGTCGTCTTTAAAGGGGTCTGCAAAGATGCCGGCGGGGAAAGCCACCGTCGCAAATGCCCCGTATCCCAGAACAGCCGCGTCAGGGCGGCAGGAGAAACGTTCCACAGGGTCCGAAGCAGCTGCATCCCCTGCGTCGTAGTGCGTTGCACAGTTGCCGCTCAGCATACCGCCTGCGGAGAACCCCATGACGGCGATCTTATCCGTGATACCCAGCTCGTCGCGGCGGGCACGCAGAAGACGGATCGCACGCTGCATGTCGTGCATCGCATCCCGGCGGGAATAGGGTTTGAGGCGGTAAGTGAGGATCGCGGCGTTGAATCCGGCGCGCGCAAAGAAGTCGGCGACATGCATGCCTTCACAGCCGGTACGGCTTTCAAACCCGCCGCCATGTGCCACAATGATCGTACTGCGTGGTCCACTGGCGCCTTGTGCGGGAATGAAAACAATTGAGGGCTGTGGCTGCAGGGGATCGCGCCCATCATAGTCGGGCGCGCCGTTTTCCCAAAGCGGTGTCTGGTCGAAGCGGGAGAGCGCGGAATTCCATGTTTTTTTATTCCCATCCAGATCAAAGCTGCCGTCCGGGCCGCGGTGTTGTGACACGTGGCGGATGACGCTTTTATCTGCAATCACCTGCCGGAGCACTGTGTAGTTCGATTCATACATTCCGCACCGCCCCCTTTCAAATCACAAATTGCTCTATATATCGCTTGCTGAGCCGCAAAGAGGCACGTACCCTTTCCGGCGTTCCCTCAAAAGCGCGGTCCTCGATCTCCAGGCAAGCATAACCGTCATAGCCGATATCCGTCAATGCGGAGACGAACCTGCCCCAATCCACATCGCCAAGGCCGGGGATTTTCGGCTGCATGTATTCCAGTGGATATGCCAGAACACCGGCTTGAGCCAAGCGTTCAGGGTAGAGCTTGATATCCTTGAAATGAACATGAAAAATTCTGTCCCGGAATTCATACAGCGGGGAGATATAATCCATCATTTGCCATACAAAGTGAGAAGGGTCATAGTTCAGCCCCAAATACTTGCTTGGAAGAACATCGAACACTGCACGCCAGAGCTGTGGGGTACACATCAGGTTTTGTCCGCCGGGCCATTGCTCGCGCCCAAACAGCATCGGACAGTTTTCAATGGCAATGCGGACATTCAGCGTTTCGGCAAGTCGTATAATATCCGGCCAAAGCTGTTTTACAAGCTCCAGGTTATCTTCTGTGGGAAGCGTTTGGTCGCGGCCGATGAAAGTGCTCACCATGTTGATTTTTAATTTAGCGCTGGCGCGAATCACATTTTTCAGATGCGCGATATTGGCGGCACGTTTTTCAAGGTCGCTGTCCATTGTATTCGGATAAAATGCCAGAGAGGAAATCGTTATGTTTTTTTCAGCGCTGTATGAAAGAAGATGCGCGGCATAGGCGTCGTCGGCCAGCACACGGTCTACATTGATATGGCATACACCCGCATATCGGCGCTCGGCTTTCCCATCGGGCCAGCAGGCTACTTCCACACAGGAAAATCCCATCTCTGCAGCGGTATCGATCATTTGCTCATATCCATACTGGTCCAGGATCGATGTAATAAAACCAAGCTTCATTTGACCGCCTCCAAGCCTTTCAGCCGGACCTCTGCTCCGGTTTCGCCTGAACGATAAATGCCCTCCAGGATCTGTGTTACAATAAATGCCTGCTCGGGATGCACCAGCGGCTGTGTGCCATTCAGGATAGCCAGCAGCCATTGCCGGGCCTCCGCATAACCGGGGTCGCCGGTGCCGCCTTCAAAATAAGCCACGTTACCGCCGCCTGCCATGCGTTCGTCCATCAGGATACCGTTTCGTCCGCGGTTGATGATCAGCTCATCTTCTTTGAAACTCATTCCGGAGTTGATTTCCGCGCCTGCCAGGGTACCGCACAGCGTAGTGGATGCTTCTTTGGATTCCCGTACATTCAATGCCCAGGAAGCTTCCAAATGAATCGTGGAGCCGTCTTTCATGCGAATCATACCGAAAGCGGAATCCTCGACCTCGTAGGCCTGAGGATCCCAGGGGCCGAAAGCGTTGCCTTCTGTGGCTTGGGGAAGGTGCCCCAGTTTGTAAAATACGGAACCATACACGCTGACAGGCTCGTAATTGCTCATCATCCACAACGTCATGTCCAGCGCATGCGTGCCGATATCGATGAGCGGCCCGCCGCCCTGCAGCGCTTTGTTGGGGAATACCCCCCAGGTGGGAACCGCGCGGCGGCGCACGGCATGCGCCTTGGCATAATAGATATCCCCCAGCTCACCGTTTTCACATGCTGTGTGAAGTGCTTGGACTTCGGGACGGAAACGGTTTTGATAGCCGATAGTGAACTGTTTGCCGCTTTTTTTCCACGCCTGTAGCATTTTTTGGGCATCGGCGCTGGTGCTGGCCATTGGTTTCTCGCTCATTACGTGTTTACCCGCGGCGAATGCGTCCACGGTGATCGGACAGTGCAGTACGTTTGGTGTCAGAACATGCACCACATCGATGGAATCGTCTTCCAGCAATTTTTTGTAATCCGTATAAACCTTTGAATCCGGCGTGCCGTATTCCGATTTTGCCTTTACGGCCCGTTCCTCGACAATATCGCAAAACGCTGCCATCGTACATAGCTCGCTCAGCTTCGCCAAAGCAGGCATGTGTTTTCCGTTTGCTATACCGCCGCAGCCAATAATTCCGATTTGAAGTTTTCCGCCTTTCATTTTGCACCTCCATTGATAGCAAGGCGGCCCTGTGCCGCTCTTAATTCTGTAAAATCAGTTCAAGATCCCTTTGAAGGAGATCATTTTCTGCTGCGTCATTTCTTCCAGAGTACACACGGCGCCCTCACGGCCCACGCCGGAGAGCTTATATCCGCCGAAGGGCTGGTGGGCCAAACGGTAGTTTCCGCTTCCGTTGATGATGCATGCGCCCGCATGAATTCCATTCGCGACCTTCATGGCAACGCGCATATCCGATGTCATGACGCCGGAGGAGAGTCCGTAACAGGAATTGTTGGCAATGTCTATGGCCTCCTGTATGGTATCAAACACGATCATTGGAAATACAGGGCCGAACACCTCCATATCCCGTGCGATGTCTGTTTCGGGCGAGACCTCCAACACGGTGGGTTCGACAAATGCATTGGTGCGCTTGCCGCCGCACACCAATTTTCCTCCTTGTTCGATCGTCAGACGAATCTGCTTTTCCACATCGGCCGCTGAGTCTTCACGCACGCAGGGGCCAAGTTCTACGGACGGGTCGGACGGATCGCCCATTTTGATTTTTGCAAGGCGAGCGGTGAGATCCCGGACAAAGCGGTCGTAGATACCGCGTTGCACGATAAAGCGTTTGCTGGCGCAGCAGGTCTGCCCGGCATTGCCGATACGTCCATTGATAACTTCATCAAGAGCCAGCGCATAGTCACAGTCGTCAAAAATGACCAGTGCATCGTTGCCGCCAAGCTCCAGAGACACTGGACGAAGGCTTTTGGCACAGGTTTCGGCTAGGTTGATGCCCACACGGGTACTGCCTGTAAAGCTGACGGCGGCTACGCGGGGGTCAGCTGCGGCGCGTGAGCCGACTTTACTGCCTGCCCCGGTAACGCAGCATACAGCCTTAGCAGGCACACCTGCACGCACCAAAAGTTCTACAAGCAGCAGCGCGCTGCGCGGTGTTTTGCTGGAGGGCATCAGCACAACACTGTTGCCGGTCACGAGCATGGGCGCCAGTTTATGCGCCGCAAGCTCGACCGGGTAATTGAAGGGGACTATATTGGCAAATACGCCCAATGGCTCGTGGATGGTAAAAGCCACGTCCCCCTGGGAGCGAGGCTCGGCATTGTATGGGAGCGACTTCCCGTAAAAGGTATATGCGTCAGCACAATAAATGCGAAAGATCGCAGCGTTGGCGGCAACTTCCGTGCGGCACTGTTCAATGGGCTTACCGCCTTCTTCACACATGATGGACGCGATTTTTTCAGTATTTTCCGTCAGCAGGACACAATAGCGCTCTAAAATGGAAAGTTTTTCGTGAAGAGGAATGTCGTTCCATTCTTTCTGTCCCTCCACAGCCAGGGCAATGGCGCGGTCCACGTCCTGTTCTGTCGCTTCGGGAACGGTGTCTACACATACTCCCGTGGCGGGATTGATGACGGAAGAAACGGCTCCATCCGAACTGTCTGTCCAACGGCCGTCAATGAACATTTTCATACGATATCCTCCTTATTCCAAAGCACTCAGATATTCTCTGTCTGCCAGAATGGTGGTGTAATTGTCTCCGGTATAGGCATATTCACGCTCTACGATATAGGCTTTCACGCCTTGGGCGTCGGCGGCTTTTTTCAGTTCGGGCATATTGATGATACCGTCGCCGAGTTTGCAGTTGATTTTCTGGCGTTCCTTGAACTTAGCCTCCATTTCCGGGGTTAAAATAAATCTACCGTCCGGTTCGCGTTTGGCTCCAGCGAACAGGGCATGCATATCATCCTCCGGGCCCAGTACGCGCGAGGTCTCCTTTACATGGATCAGGTCGAACCGGCCTGCATGGCGGTTGACAAAATCGGCTGCGTCAACGCCTGCACGCCAAGCCCAGGCGGCATCCAACTCAAAGGTCACAAGTTTTGGATCGGTATTTTCCAGAAAAATATCGATCACTGTTTTGCCGTCATAAACGTCGAAGTCATTGTCGTGGTTGTGATAAGCGTAACGCAGACCCGCAGCTTTTGCCTTTTGCCCCAAGGCGTTGAGCAGTTCGGCTTTACGATAGGCATCATCGCGGCTTTCTACGCGCAGCATAGGGCATACCACATAACGGCACCCGGCCTCGGCCAGATAAGAAAGCTGACTGTCTGTATCCTCAACGTTGACATGAGCGCTGATGGCTGTCATACCGTAGCTCGCCAGATAGTTTTTCAGTTCTTGAGGGCCAAAGCCACCGTAAATACAATTAAACAGCTCTAAACCGGCATATCCTGCTTTGGCAGCCATTTTCACATACCCGCGAAAATCACGCTTAATCTCACCGACAAAGGAAGCGGTGATGAGATAGACGTCTTTCATTTCATGAGTCCTCCTTTTTCAACAGGCGCGCAGTGCGCTCCATTACTTCAAAGCACATCTGCGAATTGTGAAAGGGGCATTTCCCTCCATTCAGTTTGTCAAAGCCATGCATCCCATCCACAATATGGAGGCCGGTTTCGTCGACGATGACATTGTTGTACCAGTCGCCGTGTATGCGGTCGACAAAATACTTTTCAATATAATCTGCTTGTGTTTCGCAGGCGCTCAGAAAACGCGTATCCCCTGTCAGTTCATAGCCATACAACATGGCGGTGACGCTTTCTGCCTGGGCCCACCAAACGTGGCTTTTTTCCCGTTCTCCGGTGGCAAGGTCGCAGCCGTTGTACAAACTGCCCCAGGCGTCATAATCGTGCTCAAGTACCTGTATCAGGACCTGCTTGCAAACATTGTCCACCTTCGCGGCCAATGCATTGTCACCCAGAAGGCTTGCGGCGTTTTGAAGCAGATAGCTGATCTCACAATCGTGCCCGAAGCTCTGCCTTGTCCCCACACGTGTTCCGCCTTTTTCAACGATGGTCTTAAAACAACGATAATCTGCGTCATACAGGGTATCGCATGCAAAATCCACCATTTCAGCCAGCGCCTGCCCTACGGCCGCGTTTTGTGTGGCTTTGTACAGCAGGACATAGGCCTGACAAAGATGATGCGGGAACATCACAGCGCCCTCCGGCATTGAAAATGCCGGAGAGGTTTTCTTGGAGCCGAATCCCATGCCGGGCGCAGGCTTCCAGTCGCGCGTCATGTTGTTGTGATAACAGCCCGGGCGCAGCTTTACTTTTGTCTCCATCAACCGGAAAGTCTGATACGCCACTTCAAGAGCGTCGGCGTCGCCGGTGGCATAATAATATGCCGCACAGCCCATCA
>DBFXIC010000332.1:0-5425 GCA_048455095.1 Anaeromassilibacillus sp. | reverse complement strand
CCTGGAACACCGCTTCCGCTGCGGTCGCAATATAGAGGTGCGTCTTGCGCGACGGCGGCACGTTCATCTCCGAACGGCGGTTGCGCACAGCGCGGATGACGTCCATGATGCTCTGCATCTGCTCCGCAGCCTGTTGGAAGCAATGCGCTTCCTCAAACACCGGCCATTTGGAAACCATGATGGACTCGCCCTCATGCGGCAGGGACTGCCAGATTTCTTCCGTGATATAAGGCATGAACGGATGCAACAGCTGCAGCGTTCCCGTCATCACCCACACCAACACCTGGCGCGCCGCCTGGGCCGCTTCCTCGTCGTTGGACTGCAGGCGGATTTTCGCGATTTCAATATACCAGTCGCACAGCTCGTCCCACAGGAAATCGTAGAGCTTCTGCACGGCGATGCCGATTTCAAAATGCTCCAGATTGTCCGTGACCTCTTTGACCACCTGGTTGAACTGGTTGACGATCCACTGATCCTCCAGCGCCAGCTGTTCCGGCAGCTTATTGGGGACGTTATGGCCGTCGATATTCATCAGAATAAAGCGGGACGCATTCCAGATCTTATTGGCAAAATTGCGGCTGGCTTCCACCTTCTCCTGAGAGAAGCGCAGGTCGTTTCCGGGGCTGTTGCCCGTCACCAGCGTAAAGCGCAGTGCATCCGCACCGTACTGCGCGATCACCTCCAGCGGATCAATGCCATTGCCGAGAGATTTGCTCATCTTGCGGCCCTGTGCATCGCGGATCAGACCATGGATAAAGACCGTCTTGAACGGCGGCTCCCCCATGTGCTCCATACCGGAGAAAATCATGCGTGCCACCCAGAAAAAGATAATGTCATATCCGGTGACAAGCGTATCCGTGGGATAGAAATATTTGAGATCCTCCGTCTCATCCGGCCAACCGAGCGTAGAGAACGGCCACAGGGCGGAAGAGAACCAGGTGTCCAGTGTATCCTCGTCCTGATGCAGTTTTGCAGAGCCACACTTCGGGCAGGTATGCGGCGCATCCATGGCGACGACCGTCTCGCCACACTCCTCGCAGTACCATGCGGGGATACGATGGCCCCACCACAACTGACGGGAAATGCACCAGTCCTTGATGTTTTCCATCCAGTTAAAATAGATTTTTTCCATGCGCTCCGGGATAAAACGGACGCGTCCATCCCGCACGCACTCGATGGCAGGCTTTGCCAGCGGATCCATCTTGACAAACCACTGCTTGGAAACGCGCGGTTCCACCACGGAATGACAGCGATAGCAGGCGCCGACATTGTGCTTAATCGGCTCCACACGCACCAAGAAGCCCTGCTCTTCGAGCTCTTTGACGATCTGCTTGCGGGCGTCCAGACCGGACATGCCCGCATACTTGCCGCCGTTCTCGTTGATGCTGCCATCATCGTTCATCACATTGATGATCTCCAGATTGTGGCGCAAACCGACTTCAAAGTCGTTCGGGTCATGTGCGGGAGTGATCTTCACCACGCCGGTGCCGAAGTCCTGCTCCACATACGTATCCGCAACGATGGGAATCTCGCGTCCTACCAGCGGGAGAATCAGCGTTTTGCCCACAATCTCTTTATAGCGCTCGTCGTCCGGATGTACGGCGACTGCGGTATCGCCCAGCATGGTCTCCGGGCGGGTAGTCGCCAATTCCACATAGCCGGAGCCGTCCTTGAGCGGATAACGGATATGCCAGAAATTGCCGTCGCGCTCGGTGAATTCCACCTCTGCATCGGAAATTGAAGTCTTGCAGTGCGGGCACCAGTTGATAATGCGCTCACCGCGATAGATCAGGCCCTTTTCATAAAGACGCACGAACACCTCGCGCACCGCTTTATTACAGCCCTCGTCCATGGTGAAGCGTTCGCGGTCCCAATCACAGGAAGAGCCCAGCTTTTTCAGCTGCTCTACGATACGGCCGCCAAACTTCTCTTTCCACGCCCAGGCGCGCTCCAGGAACTTTTCACGTCCCAAATCCTCTTTGGTGATACCTTCCTGACGCATTGCTTCCACGATCTTTGCTTCCGTTGCAATGGATGCGTGATCCGTTCCGGGAAGCCACAGCGCAGAATACCCCTGCATTCTCCTCCAGCGGATCAGAATATCCTGAAGGGTTTCGTCCATCGCATGGCCCATATGAAGCTGACCTGTGATATTGGGAGGCGGAATCACAATGGTATACGGTTTCTTCTCCGGATCGACTTCCGCATGGAAATAGCCGCCGTTCAGCCAGAAGTCATAAATTCGATCTTCTACTTCCTGCGGGTCATAGGTCTTTGCCAATTCCCTGCTCATGTATTTTCCCCCTAATCAATACAATCGCCGCAGCGCGCCTCATCGAAGAGCACAGCGGCGGTTTTGAACATAATTTCTACAAATAGGAACGTTTTATAGTATGCCATTTGCGACCCTTTTTGTCAATGGGCGCGCGGTCTAGCCGACAGGCAACGCCACGGCGGAACCGGACTGTGCGCTGCTGTCGATCACTGCGGCAATACAGATGCACAATATAGCATCTTCTTCCCGCGTGACGTCCAGTGCAAAGCATTCCCCACTGGATTCCCAACAGCGGCCGTGCGACATGATAACGGCGTCTGAAGCGTCGACCACATCAAAAGTACGCATGGCCATATCTCCACGAAACCGCCAGGGAATTCCACGAAATCGGAATGGCGTTTTGGCCGAGGCAAGGTTTTGCAGAATGCGCGCATGCTCCTTCTCTCCCACTGTAATGGTGTATCGGGAAATTCCGGCCAATCCCATGTGCGTAATGCGTGCGACTTCAGCGCCGTTTCCATCCCGTAAAAACAGGCGGCCTCCCAGCGTCTGCGCGTCCCCTTTTAGGCTGTACCGGATGCGGCCGCAGGAATCATACACCGTAAAAAGGCCCGCATTTGCCCCCGTATCCTGTTTCAGATACAAATTCAAACCGCAGCCTCCTCTCCGGTCCGCATATCTGCGTTTTCTTAGGATAGTATTGTACCATTTTTACGCTTTTATCGCAACTAAAAAAGCGCCAGCTTCCATACAAAAGAACACAAAAAGCCGGGGACAAACGTCCCCGGCCTGCCCACATCGTTTATACGGCAAATAAGCCTTTTGCCGGAAAATGTGCGATGTTATCGGTCGAAAATGCAATATTGGTCGAATGATCGGCGATGCGTTCCAGATTCATCAGCATATCGTTGTAGACCGCGCCGGACTGTGGCGTACAAGTGCCGTTGGTGAGGCGCTGAATGTGATTCTCCTTGAGCCGATCCGTCTCGTCGTCGATGGTCTCCTCGATCCGGTTAACCTGTGCGGCCAACTCCTGATTCCTGCCGCCATCCTCAAAGAGGCGCATAGAATCATCAAAAACCGCGATCACAAGGTCCTGCATGTGTTTCAATTCCTTGAGAGCCGTCTCGCTCAGCGTTGCCTTTTCATCAATGATGATCTGCGCCATCTCTCCAATATTGGTGCTGTGGTCTCCAATCCGTTCAAAATCGCTTACCACATGGAAAAGTGCGCCGACCACTTCGCGGTCCGGATCCTGCAAATCCAAGCCGTTGATCTGCACCAGATATTCTGTGATCTTTTGGTTGAGGAAGTTCAAAACCAACTCGTTTTCCGCGACCTCGGTCAACTTTTCCTGGTCTTTATGGAATAGGGCTTCCATACTGTTGAGGAAGTTGAGGCGTGCCAGCGCGGCCATGCGGTCCACTTCTTTGAGAACCTGTCCCACCGCGATCGGAGGTGTGTTCAAAATGCGCTGATCGAGATACTTCAGACGAAGCGCCTCGCGCTGACGATCCTCCCCAGGAATGATCTTGCAGGCCAGCTTCACAAGATAACCGCTCAAGGGCAACAAAATTGCCGTTGTCACAATATTAAAGATGATGTGGATAATAGAAATCTGCATCAAAACATTGTCCGGCGAAATGCTCTGTACCAGGCTTGTAAAAGGCGTCAACATGGTCAGAATTGTAAACAGGGTAGCGCCCATAATGTTAAAGAGCAAATGCACTGTCGCTGTGCGCTTTGCGGTTTTGGTCGCTCCTGCGCACGCCATCAATGCCGTAACGCAGGTGCCGATATTCTGTCCATAGATCACATATACCGCAGAGTTCAAAGAAATGGCGCCGGATGCCGCCAACGCCTGCAAGACGCCCAAGGACGCGGAAGAACTCTGGATAAGCGCGGTAAACACAAGGCCGACCAACAGGCCCAGCAGCGGATTCTGCAACTGGATAAAAAGATTGCGGAAGAATTCCGACTGGCTCAACGGCTCCATTGCAGTGCTCATCACCGTCATGCCATAGAACAATATACCAAATCCGCAGACAATTTGACCAATATGTTTTTGGTTGTTCTTCTTGCAGAACATGATCATCACAACGCCCAGGAAGATGGCAATGGGCGCCAGGCTGTTGAGTTTGATTGCAATCATCAAACCGGTTACCGTGGTTCCGATGTTGGCGCCCATAATGACGCCCACGGCCTGAGCCAGATTCATTAAGCCGGCATTTACGAAGCCAACGACCATTACCGTGGTAGCAGACGAACTTTGTATGACCGCCGTCACTGCCAGGCCAATCAAAGCGCCCATGTACTTGTTGGTAGTCAGCCGTTCGATCATGCTTTTGAGCCGTGAGCCTGCCGCCAATTCCAAGCCTTCGCCCATCAGCTTCATGCCATACAAAAAGAGTCCCAATCCACAAAGCAGCATCATGAAATTTTCAATTGTCATCTGCGCAACCTGCCAATCATTAATATTTAGTTACTAATTTATATTGGTCATTTTGTCAAACCCAGATTAACTTTATGTAAAAATGATAATACATTCATGAGCCATATTTATGTCGAATTAGAAAAAATTATGGTTGATTCGAAAAAAATTAATCGCATATGAGTAACTAATAAAATATGAGTTTTATTTTTCATACAGCCTTCTGTACTTTTTTCTACAGTATGATAAAATAAAGAGGCGATTTATTGGCTACATTTCCATCATCTTCCTTCCATGATATTTTGAACCATATTTTAAATCGATATGCGATTCGCTAAGGAGGCATCTCTATGAAGCGACTGCGTTTGTCCCACCGGCGGCTTATCCTGCTTTTCCTTCCCCTCTCCATTCTCTTATTATTTTTTGCACGGACATTTCCCTCATTTGCAGAATGGTATGCTACTGGACCTTATCTGCTCCTTTCCCGATGGGGGAACTTTCTTTCTTCCACCCTGCCCTATTCCATCGGGGAGCTGCTGGTTCTCACCTTGATTCCTGCCGGTGTAGGCTATCTTTTCTATTGTTTGTTTAAGTGTTTCACGGGCAAAGGAAACCGCCGCACCATTTTTCGCGTTTTGGTGAGAAATCTACTCTGTGCAGGAAGTGTCATCCTTTTTCTGTTCACCATTTCATGCGGGATCAATTACAACCGCTATACG
>DBFXIC010000331.1:0-7257 GCA_048455095.1 Anaeromassilibacillus sp. | reverse complement strand
CTTTTCTCGTAGCTTTTATTTCTAACAATTACAATTATATTATAAAAATAAGTCGAATACAACAGAAAATTCGTGATTATGTAAAGTAATTGCAATTCCAACAACGATCGGGTATACTGTTAAAAAATGGACCCTTCTTTTACACAAGATGATAAAAACAGGGACTCTTTAATTTAACAGAAACGGCGGGATATGCAATTATGATTGGAATCATTGGCGCAATGACGGTTGAAGTAGAAGAAATTCTTGCGAAGTTGGAATATCCGCAGACAGAAACCATCAGCGGAATTAATTTTGTGCGCGGTACGATCAATGGTGTGGAATGTGTGGTAGCGCGCTGCAATGTAGGAAAGGTCAATGCCGCGATCTGCGCGCAGACTATGATTTTGCGATATGCGCCCAGCCGCATCATCAATAGCGGCGTAGCCGGAGGAATCGGCGCAGATGTGAAAATCGGCGACCTGGTTCTAGTGGACGGCGCGATTCAGCACGATGTGGATACCACACAAATTGGTGATCAGATTGGCATGGTGTCCGGTATCAATTTGGTTGTGATCCCCACCTCCTCGAAGATGAATACAGTGATTGCCGAGGCTGCAAACGCTTGCGCGTACAAAGGCGACATCCATATGGGCCGCATCGCCTCAGGCGACCAGTTTATTTCCAGCGCGGAAAAGCTCCATTGGATCGCTTCCACGTTCGGCGCTGTAGCCTGTGAAATGGAGAGCGGGAGCATCGCGCAGGTCTGCTATATCAATGGAGTAGAATATACGGCGGTGCGTTGTATTTCGGATAATGCGGACAGCAATGCCGGCGTAGATTATGAACAATTTTCTACTTTTGCCGCGCATCAGACAACAGAGCTGCTTTGCACGGCTCTCCCAATGTTGGAAAAAGGATGCGGTCCGGCAAGCAAATAATCCCTGATCATAAAACAAATCATCGGGCCGTTTTCTTTCACGATTTTTAAAAATTTACACATGCTTTACGGCGTGTTGACAAAGAAGGAATTCTTGGCTGTGCCCGTATCGAAATCAGAGCGGGAAATAAAGGGTATATTCAATGGAGATAGCTGAAAAGAAGACCTGCATGAAATGCAGAAACATGTTTTCGCTTTTTCACGCTGATTTTGTTGACATCATGTGCCCAAACACCTGCTTGGGTTGGATATATGTTTGACGATAACGGGAATGATGTAAAATCCTATATGAAATATCCGGAGCACTGGTTTTTCGTTGGGCAACGGGGCTGAGACAGGGGACGAGATGCGAGTCCGGATATAGGAATCCAGTTTTCTTTTTCAAAGGACGGAACAGAAACAGTTTCCATAGCGGCTATGCGCTTTTTCAAATTGAGTTTCAGTGAGAAAAATGATAAGGCAAAGGCGTTTACAATGGACGGAGGGCTCCACGATGTTACATATCTGGACTCAGATGCGGAACGTACATCGGTCTTTTATGTATTTGCAAAAGAAATGGATGAGCTTCCGCAAGATTTTATTTCTGTAAATGTGTGAACGGAGATTTACGAAAATCACCGGTATGATATAGAAAAGGTCATCAAAAGCTTTGGGACCCTTGCATGACGGGGAGCATCCATTAAAAAACGACAGTAAAGAGGGAGGCGGAGTAGAATGAAAGTGATCGACATATCCAAGGAGTTGTTTTCCACACCAGTGTATCCCGGAGATCCGGAACCGCACCGCGAGCTAGTGCGGCGTATGGAATTAGGGGATACTTATAATCTCTCTGGTTTTTATACCGGCTGTCACTCCGCGACCCATGTGGATGCACCGCGCCATTTTATCGACGACGGTAAGACCGTGGATGAACTGGATTTGTCACAATTTGTCGGACGCTGTACGGTGGTCGCGGCGAGTGGGATCGTCACAGGGGCAGACATCGACCGGATTATGCCATACTGTGAGGAAATCATCCTATTCAAGGGCGGTGGGGAGGCATTCCTTTCCGAAAGCGCGGCGTTTGCCTTGGCGGATGCCGGTGTAACATTGGTGGGTACGGATGCATGGAGCATCGGCGCGCCGCATGCGGAAGTCGGTCCGCACGTGGAACTTCTTGGGGCGGGGATCCCCATTTTGGAAGGGCTGAATCTTTCAAATGTAGAGGAGGGGACCTATACCCTCATTGCGCTTCCTTTGTTTTTAAAGGGAGCGGAGGCGTCCCCGGTCCGCGCAGTGCTCCTGGAGGATGAAATCTGACCGGATGTTTTATCGGCTTGCGAATGCGGCCCCGCGGTAGCTTATCTGGATAAATAAAAAAACTGGCGCATGAATTGGCCTTCATAAGCCGATCCATGCGCCAGTTGTTATTCTTTAGAAATATGTTTAAAGAGCGCGATTCCGCACGACTGTTTTTCTTAAGCGCTCATTTGTAGTACCGCATGACGGCAACGACCCTGCCAATCACCGCAACATCTGTAGCATAGATGGGTTCATATTCCGGGTTATCCGGCTGAAGACGAATGCGGTCCGGCTCACGGTACAGATATTTTACCGTTGCCTCGTCTTCAATCAGAGCAACTACCATTTGACCATCCTCTGCGGTGGAAACCTTGCGTGCAACGACGAGATCGCCGTCCAGAATGCCGGCACACTTCATGCTTTCCCCTTGAACCCGAAGGGCAAAGTAATCATCCTCGTTTTGATTGGGAGGACAGAAAGGCACATACCCCTCCACTTCCTCTACGGCGAGAATGGGCGTCCCTGCAGCGACATGGCCGACAACAGGGACCTGCACAGTGGGCTGTTCCCCCGCCAGATGGATTGCACGGTTCAATCCTGCGTCGCGACTGATATATCCCTCGCGCTCCAACGTCTTCAGATGTGCGTGGACACTCGATGTGGATTTCAAACCGGTTGCTTTGCAGATCTCCCGCACGGTGGGCGGAAGACCGTTCTGCGCCCGGTTTTTCAGATAATCATAAACTTTCTGCTGGCTTTCTGTCAACATATTCAGCATCCTCTCTTTCCTGGTGCAGATTCAAATTTTATCCTGCGGTAATTTGCAGGTTTATTTCAAAAAGGATAAGGGAGCTTGTTCTCCCTAAAAATAGACGCCGCATAAGAAATCAAAACCACGTAAAAAGGAAGAGACCAGCGGCGTTGCATACAATTCATCTATTTTTCTTATTATAGCACAGCCATTATAAAAATGTAAACGTTTGTTTGCAAAAGTTTCATGCATTTTCTTTCAGAGTGTCCTCTTTTTGTCAATATCTACGGAAAACCGTTCAAAAAATCTACCGAAATAGTTTAAAGAATATTCATAGCGCCGTAACAACTGGACAGGGGAAAACGATTATAATAAAAACCGTAATCAAGCAATGGAGCCGCACCAGAACTTGATACATGTTCTACCCTCCTCAATATACCCCTCAAGCTAAGAAGAAGGACCGAATCCGAAAGGGTTCGGTCTTTTTTCGTGTCCATTCGAAAAACGCTGCGCTTCTATTTTTTAAGTTGCCGCATATTCCCCGGAATAGGTGGCAAAAATAGACTCGGAGGTGCAACGAATGAGTAATAACCATTTTCAGAAGAACCATTCATCCGGCGGGTCTTCCAAAGGCTTTTACATTGCTCTGGGTGTCTGCCTGATCGCGATTGGCGTGGCAGCCTGGACGACGTATGACAGCGTCATCAACTATGCAACACCGGAGGAGGAGCTGTCCAGCAGCCAGACTGCGTATCCGGCAAACGAGGCGGTAAGCGGTGTACTGGAACTGCCTCAGAGCAGCGCAGCGCCGTCTGTCTCTTCGGAAAAGCCCGCGCCATCGAGTACGCCGCCCAGCAGCCAGGCGCCGGAATCGAAAGTGCCGGTTTCGTCGGAAGCCCCTGCCGTCAAAACGGCGACTGTACCGCAGAGCTTTTCCTACCCGGTTGGGGAAACCGTTATCCAAAAGTTCAGTGTAAACGATTTGATTTATTCGGAAACCATGAAGGACTGGCGCGCACACGCAGGCGTGGATTTTAAAGCCGAATTGGGTGAAGAGGTCAAGGCAATTGCGGATGGCACAGTGAAGAATGCTTATCATGACGATCTGTTTGGAAACGTCGTGTATATTGAGCATGGAGACATCGGTGGCTGTTATTGCGGGCTTGAGGATATGAACGTGAAAGCGGGGGAGACGGTCAAAGCCGGTCAAAAGATCGGTACAGTTGGGACAACCCCATGTGAAAGCGCGGACAGCCCTCATCTGCATTTTGCAGCGAAAAAGTCCGGCAAATGGATCGATCCGCTTACAATCCTTCAATAGGCGCCCCCGTCAGCGCTTAGGGGCACAAAGGCAGAGTCGGAAGGAAATTCCCTTCGGCTCTGTTTTTTTATTGTATCTATTTAGAACGGGAGCCCTTCATACAAGCTTTATATTTAATTATGTGGTCATAGATATAAGAAAGGATTGTATCAACGCCGGAATTGTTCGGATCAATTCAAAAGTGCCACAAGATTGTTTGGAATAAATTCATAAAAATTACAAGAATGTTTCTAGAATTGTTATGAGAAATGTGATATGATTAAAATGTAAAGAAAGGGACTGCAAAAAATTACATACAGTTGGAGTATGGAATAAGGTGGGGGTCAAATTGGACGAGATGTTTTTTAGCGCAAGTTAATCATTTACAATTTATTCATAAAATGGACACCGAACGTTACCATACCCAGTAAAATTTACACTATACTTAAAAGGCAAGGGGAAACGATGCCAAGGATTTCCGTGCGGAGGATTTCCCCACAGATGCACGGAACGACACTGGAGGAAAGGAGGTCAAATGGTGGATAACAAAGGAGCGGTTCTGGTTTGCGTTACAGGCCAGCGCGATTGTGACAGACTGATTAAGGCGGGAAAGCAGATTGCGGATGAGCGGTCTATTCCGCTACACGTGCTGTGCGTGCAGCCGACCTCGGCAGGATTTGATGCCGATTGTGAGGAGTTGGAATATCTGAGACAGACATCGCGCGACGTAAAGGCGGAAATGTCCGTATATTTTCATGACGATGCCGCATTGCTGGCGGTTGGCTTTGTAAAACAAATAGGAGCGTCTCATATTGTGACAGGGATGGCGGAAGCGCCCGTCAATGGATTTGTGGAAGTTCTTCATAAGCTTTTGCCCAGAATTCCGATTTCCATGGTGGCAAAAGATGGAATCATATATAATATCTGTCCGGCAAACAGAATGACAGCGCCTGCAAGGGCGGCGCATGCGTGAATATTTTAGATGGAACTTGTAAGGGGATGCTGTTAGCAATTGATGTATCTCCAATTTGTTTCTGTAGAATAGGCAAAGGGAATAAAGACCTCCTGCTGTAGGCTAGAACTACGACAGGAGGTTTTTTATGGCTAGACGGCCGGATATTGGCAGGCCGTTTTGGCGTTAAAATCTTGTTATTTGCATTTTGATGCCTTACAATAAGGATATCCTTGTGAAAAGGAGGGCGTGTAAATGCTTAAGGAAAATCAAAGAATTTTTAATGCGACTATGGCAGTGGTCGATGCCTGTATTTGTTTAATATCCATTGTACTCGCTTTTAATTTGCGCTTTCGCGTATTAGGCGGTGTCTATGGAAGCGTCGATATTGTTTATTATTTAAAATTGATGGTTGTTGTGATCCCATTTTACTTTTTGCTTTATCAATATTTGGGGCTCCATGACTCCTTTCGCCATCGAAGCCTTGTCGCTGAGATCGGAAGAATTGTTCAGGCCAATATTGCGGGTGCAATTTTTATTTTTGTATTAGTATTTTTTCTCAAAGAGGTGAACGTTTCCCGTATGGTGGTCGCATTGTTTGCGGCCTTGAATACGGGCATGAGCTCTATTGAGCGATATATTCTGAGACGGATTTTACGTGGCTTGCGAGAAAAAGGATATAATCTTAAGCGCTTGCTCATCGTGGGTTGGAATGATGTCTCAGGGGAGTTCTACGATAAAATTATGTCTAATCGCAGCCTGGGATACGATATCTGCGGTTATGTGAGTGATCAGCCGGAGTGCTTGCAGGGGCGTGTACTTCCTTATTGTGGGACGGTGCATGATCTGCCTGCACTATTGGCGGGAAAAGAGATCGATGAAGTCGTCATCTCCATCGATGACGATGAATTTCCAAAGCTAGAGGAAATTATCGATACATGCGAAAAGGAGGGCATCAAGTCCAGTCTGCTTCCCTTTTATACGAAGTATTTGCCAACAAAACCTTTTATTGAGGTAGTGGAAGGGATGCCGCTGATCAATTTACGGCGTGTCCCCCTGGATAATCTGATCAATAGCTTTTTAAAAAGAAGCTTTGACGTTGCGGTGTCCCTTGCGGGCCTAGTTGTTCTGTCCCCTCTGTTTTTTGCAACAGCGATTGGGGTACGGTGTTCCTCCCCCGGCCCAGTGATTTACCGGCAAACACGCATGGGGCGGCATAAAAAAGAGTTTACCATGTATAAATTCCGCTCCATGAATGTGGAAAACAATGCTGATATGACGACCTGGGGAACGCGAAAAGATAGCCGCCGCACGCGCTTCGGGGTTTTTTTGCGCAAATACAGCATCGATGAGCTGCCCCAGCTTTGGAATGTCCTCAAGGGGGATATGAGCCTGGTTGGTCCACGGCCGGAGCGTCCATTTTTTGTCGAAAAATTCCGGGAAGAGGTGCCATTGTATATGATGAAACATCTGGTTCGCCCTGGAATTACAGGCTGGGCGCAGGTAAATGGTTGGAGAGGAGATACCTCGGTCAGTGAGCGTATCAAATGTGATATATTTTATATTGAAAATTGGACATTTCTGCTGGATATGAAAATTCTTTGGATGACATTGATAAAGGGCTTTGTAAATCCACATGAGGAATGACCACAAGGATTACAAACAGCCTATGTTATGCTACTGATAGAAAGGAGAAATGTATATGTTGCCCTACGGGATTCTGCTGCTGTCAATTGCGGCGTTCGGTCTCTTTTTGTGTGAACGAAAGCCAAGCCGGCGCAAGGATGCGATCTTTTTGGGGATTGTTTCCCTGGTACTCATTCTGTTTGCGGCCCTGCGGGCGGACACTGTGGGGATCGACTATCCCATGTATCAGACATACTTTGAACGGATGCATCAAGAGGGCTGGCGGTTCTTGATCGGTCCGGAGAACGAATACCGCATCGAATTTAGCTTTAGCTTGCTGAATTATATGGTCTCCCTTTTTTCCGGAGATGTCCGTGTGCTTATGGCAGTTATGGCGGTTTTAATGACGGCCATGGCAGCAGCGGTAC
>DBFXIC010000330.1:0-15982 GCA_048455095.1 Anaeromassilibacillus sp. | reverse complement strand
ATCCACGCCACCTGCATGAGGTGGCAACAGTAAATTTAACCAATAGATGTTGAGGTATTTTGGACTATTCCAGCATAGTAACTAAAGAAAATCAAAACAGTTCCGTGAAAATTGCTATATAGAAAATAATTTTTCAAAATAAGTACACAAAATAGGTGCGAATCCTATAATGAAATTCTGTGCACATGGGATTCGCACGAGCCTTCTTTTTAATACTGGGAAATTGCTACTTTCGTTTATCCCATAGCGAATACCCATATTTTACACGGAAGATTCGGATTGGTCAGGCAACTTTAAGACTTTGGCTCCAAAATTCCCCGTTCCAGCATGGACTGCGCCGCAAGCATGGCGCCCAAACGCCCGCTGTGGAAGTTTAGGCCACCCTGCATCCAGGCCGCATACGGCTCACGCAGGGGCGCGTCGGCAGAAAGCTCAATGCTCGCGCCCAGGGTGAATGCCCCGGCCGCCATGATGACCTTGCAGTCGTAGCCGGGCATATCCCAGGGCTCCGGTGTGACAAAGGCATCCACCGGCGCACCCTTCTGCACGCCCTGGCAGAACGCGACCAGCGCTTCTTCCCGGCGCAGCAGGACGGCCTGAATGATGTCGGCGCGTGGTTCATCCGGCTTCGGGGTCACGTCGTAGCCGAATTCGCTGAACAGCGCCGCCGTGAACGCTGCTGTCTTAAGGGCTTCGCCCGTGACATGCGGTGCGTGGAACGCGCCCATGAACAGCTCGCGGTTGTTGCCGAGCGTGCAGCCGATCTCTTTACCCGTGCCGGGCGTGGTCAGCCGGTAAGAGCAGCTTTCCACTAGGTCCTTTCGGCCAGCGATATATCCGCCGGTGGGGGCTATACCGCCGCCGGGATTTTTAATAAGCGAGCCAGCCATCAGGTCCGCGCCGTGGCTGGTGGGCTCGTCGCGCTGGACAAATTCGCCGTAGCAGTTATCCACCATCACAATGCAGTCTGGCGCTTTCTCTTTGGCAATTGCCGCAATGCGCTCGATATCCTCCACAAAGAGAGAGGGGCGCAGGCTGTATCCGCGTGAACGCTGGATGTATACCATCTTGACGGAAGGGTTGACGCGCTGGGCGATCGCCTCGTAATCCGGCGTGCCCTCAGGCGTCAAATCGACCTGTTCATACCGGATACCAAACTCCTTGAGGGAACCGTTGCCGTCGCCGGTCAGGCCGATTACACCGCGCAGGGTATCGTAGGGCAGGCTGGTGACGCTCAGCATCGTGTCGCCCGGGCGGAGCACGCCGAAGAGCGCCACGGTGAGGGCGTGGGTCCCACTCACGAAATTATAGCGTACCAGCGCGTCCTCTGCGCCCAGCGCCTTTGCGTACACCTGGTCGAGCACCTCGCGCCCGCGGTCACCGTAACCGTAGCCGGTGGAAGCGGTAAAATGGCTTTCGCTGACGCCGGAATCGATGAATGCGGCCAACATTTTCTGCTGGTTGTAATCTGTCGTTTCGTCAATGCCTTTGAGCACGGGCGCGATCTTCTCCATCGCACATGCAGCGGCCTGTTGAATGCGTCCGTCAATCTGAAAAGCAGGGTATATCATGGGATTTCCTTCTCCTTTTTCCATTTCCCGACGCGCTCCGCGTAGGCGGCCATCTTTGGCTGTAACTGCGGATACGTCATATTTTGCGGCAGCTCGTCAAAGAGCCGCGTTTCCGCCATTTCCATGGGCGGCAATGTATCGAAAGAGTCGATTTCCGCGAGATAGAGCATCCCGAAATTGTTGTCCACGCCGTCGATCGGGTCGCCTGTCACGGAATACGCACAGAAAAATTGCAGGTCATAGCGCACGGCGCCGGTTTTTTCCCAGAGCTCGCGCCGCGCGGCATCCTCCGGCGTTTCCCCTGGCTCGATGTGCCCGCCAGGAAACTCCCACGTGTTGCGCGTCTTTTGCCGGGCCAGCACCCATTTTCCGCCTTTTTTCGCCAGGATGACGGAAAAGAGTGGGAAAATACCGTCCGGAAGCGCCGGATAGAACTGAATTTCGGGCATGTTAGCCCTCATATGGGACGACCGGAGTGATCACCGGCTTGCCATCCCGGCCGAGCAGGGGCGTCAGGCCACCCGCGTAGCCGCTGGAAACCTGCAGATAGTTTACGCCGGTCTTTTGGTCTACCAAAATGCGGACAATGTCCATGGTCCCCTGGGTATATGTCACTTCAAAACGCTTGTCTTTCATGATGTTCTCCTTTTCTGGATGGACAGCTCCGCAAAGCCGCCGCATCCGGCGAATCCGAGGGAACGGTAGAACGCTTCGTTTTCGTTTTCCGCCCGGAAGATGTAGATGATGTCGACTGCCAAATGTGCCGCAAGGGCGCGCACAACCCGCGCGCCGAGCCCGCGCCGGCGAAAGGAAGGATGCACCGCCACTGCGGACAGCACGGCGGCGCCGTCCGCCCTTGCGGAACAGACAGCGCAGGCCGCCAGGGCGTCCCCCAAGCGGACGGCAGCGGAACAGGCTGTTCCGTGCCGTGTGCGGTGGGAGAGGTCGAGATAAAACGGCTCAAACGGCGGTGGGATAAAATGCGCCGTCTCGCAGGCGCATAGTAGGGCGTGTAGTTCGCGTGGGCTGGGGTCCCATTCGATCACATTGTCCGCAGGGGGGAACGGCGCGTGCAGGGCCATAATTTCCCCCATATCAGATGCGCAAAAGGGCAGTTTTTCCGCCGCCTCTGTGGCACAAAGAAGCGTCCGTGCGCCGGTGGCGGAAAGAAACGCCGCAAGTTCGCCAAAGTCCGCATCGGGCCGCGCGTCCAGCACCATTGCGTCGTCCAGCATACAGATGGCCGCATGGTGCCCTTGCGTCCAAAACCGCGCAAACGGATGCCCAAAGCCGTAGGCGTCCGCCGTGGCGCGGATGCGGCAGGAAAAAGCGTTGCCGCAAAAGCCTCCGAGCGTATCAAAGTTTTCCGCCAGCTGGATCATGCGCCGCCCGCGATCTTTTCCGCCAGCCGCCCGATCAGTGTCTCTGCGTCGTGGAAATCCTTCTGGGAGATCAGGCCGACGGCGGAATGTAGATACCGGCACGGCAGGGACACGGCCACCGTGCGCACACCCCCGCGGGATACGTGGATCGCCCCGGCGTCGTTTCCGCCTGCGACAGCCTGCTTTGCCTGGCAGGGAACGCCGGTTTCTCTGGCGGCCTCAAAGGCCAGTTGGTAATAGGCGCGATCGTAGATGGTGCGGCGGTCCATAAAGGAGAGTACCGGGCCCGCACCCACGTGGCAGACCTGCTTTTCCTCCGGAACGCCCGCCACGTCGGCCGCCGTGGTGCTCTCCACCACAATCGCAGCCTCCGGGTCTGTGATATAGGCCGCTGTTTTGGAGCCATTCAATCCGGTCTCCTCCTGCACGACAAAGGCGAACGTCATATCATATGCAAGTGGTTTTTTGAGCAAATCGATCAGGATCGCGCATCCAGCACGGTCGTCCAGCGCGCGGCTCTTGATCTTGCCGTGCGCGGTGTCGAAGATGGAATCGAACGTCACCGGATCGCCGGGAAGGACCACGGACGCGGCCTCCTCTCGGCTCGATGCGCCAATGTCGATATAGAGGTCTTGGACCGGGACCGACTTTTCCTTTTCCTCGCCGGTCAACAGATGGATGGGTTTTGCGCCGATCACACCGGGGACATTGTCGCCCACGGTCACAGGCTTGCCGCACAGCACGCGGCGGTCGATGCCGCCCACCGTGGCGAAGCGGAGCAGGCCGTCCTCTTCGATATAAGTGACGGTCATGCCGACCTCGTCCATATGGGCGTTGAGCAGCAACTTTGTCTTTGCGGGGTTCTTTCCCTTCTTAAAAGCCAGGATATTGCCAAGCGGCGTGATCTCCACGCGGTCGGCATGGGGGCGTACCTCCTCCAGAATGATTTTGCGCACCTCGTCCTCGCACCCGGAGATACCGCGCGCACGGCAGAGCCGTTCCAAAAGCGCCAGATCCGCCATTTAGTCCACCCCCTTCACATATTCCGCCAACAGGCGCGCCGTATATTCCACGTCCTGCGCGTCGATGACCTCCACCGGCGTGTGCATGTACCGCAGGGGGATGGAAACCATCGCCGTGTGCACCCCGGCGCGGGAGACTGCAATTTCGTCCGCGTTGGTGCCGGTGTCCGCGCCCATAACCTCCATGCTATAGGGGATTTCGTGCATCTTCGCGAGTTCGAGCAGGCGATTGCACATGGGGCGGCTGAGGATGGGGGCCATACCGATCATCGGGCCGCCGCCGAGCTTGCCGCATTTGGACGGCTCCACGCCCGGCTGGGCGGCAAAGCTGACGTCCACCACGATGGCTTCGGTGGGTTCGATGGCGAAGGTTCCCGTCTGCGCGCCCTGCCCGCCGACCTCTTCGCGTCCGCTCAACAGGATGGTCAGCGCGCAGGAGAGTTCCTTCCCGCGCAAAAGCTGGGCGCAGCGGATCAACGCCGCACAGCCCGCACGGTCGTCTAGCGCGGGGGAGGCGATGCGACTGCCCAGCAAACGCTTCTGCGGCGCATGGAGCAAAACGCGGTCGCCGGGGGCGACGAGCGCTTCGGCTTCCTCCCGAGTGAGACCCACGTCCACGGCCATCTTATCGACAGCCTCCACCTTTTCCTCGCCGCCATCGGTGAGGTGCGGCGGCATACAGCATACAATGCCGGTCAGGACTTCTCTGCCGTAGACGGTGACGGGGCTGCCCGGAAGTACCCGACGGTCGGTGCCGCCGCAGCGGTCCACGCGCAGGAATCCGTCCTTTTCAATCCGGGTGACGATCAGGCCCACCTGATCCATGTGGGCGTCCAGCAGAATGTGGCGAGCCGCATCGCGCTTGCCCATGCGGCACACGACGTTGCCCATGCGGTCGGTTTCGGTTTTGCCGCAGGCTAAAAGCTCCTGCGCCGCGCGCTTTGCCGGGGCGGACTCATCGCCCGGGGTGCCCGGTTCCGCGCAGAGCGCAAAGAGCAGTTCTTGTAAATCCTCGGTCATGGTATCCCTCCTAAAAGGCCGTAATTGATGAAAAACTATTCCAATTCGTATAGAATATATAAAATTTATCTGTTGGTATATTTGTGAGCGATTTCGGATGCTTTCGCCAGGGTTCCCGAAAGTCCGTTTCCTTTCTGGTACAACGACAAACGGAAAACATGAAGCCGGCTTGTGCAGAAATAGCATTGCATCCAGCAAGAGGCCGTGCGCATCTTTCTCACCGTGTCATCATTGCTCCTGTTATTTGAACCATTCTAAAACACAGAGCAGATGCTAACAGGCGGCGACGCTGGAATAAAATTCACCAAAGGCTGGTCCGACGTTCTTGCAAGGCGATACAATTGCTCACAAAATCGTCTTTTTATAGACGAATTGTAGAATCTAAACGAGTTATTCCGAAAAGTATTATTCCAGCGCATTGACCAGGCGCTTAAAGTGATTGCCGCGCTCCGCGAAATTGGCGTATAGGTCAAAGCTCGCGCTCGCCGGGGAGAGGGAAACAATGTCGCCGTCCTGCGCCTCTTCGCGGCAGATGTTCACCGCCTGCTCCATGGATGCGGCGTGAAGAATCTTCGGACATCCCTCTTCGTACGCCGGGGCGGCCTTGACGGCGGCTTCGATTTTTGGCCCGGTCGCGCCGAGCAGCACCAGCGTCTTGACCTTGCCCACGATCACGGGCCCGAGGTCATCATAGGGAATTTTCTTGTCGTATCCGCCCGCGATCAGGATGATCTTGCGGTCGTACAGCGAAAGGGTGCCGCGCGCTGTGCGGGTCGGGCTGGTGCCGATAGAGTCGTTGTACCATTTCACGCCGTCCAGTTCGCGCACCAGCTCCGCACGGTGCTCCACGCCGCCGAAGTTGCGCGCCACAACGCGGATGGTTTCGACACCCACGTCGCCCCAGACCGCACAGATCGCCGCCAGATAGTTTTCCACGTTGATCGCGCCGGGGATTTTGATCTCCGACACATCCATAATATACGTATCCTCCGTGCCCCTGGAAAGGAGGATGTGCCCGGCTTCATCGACCCAGGCGCCGTAGGCACAGCGGCCCCGGCGGCTGAAGGTATAGAGCTGGCCCCGCACCTCCGGGGCAAAGCCCGCTGTAATCGCGTTATCAGCGTTCAATACAGTGCGGCCAAAAGCGTTCTGATGCAGGAAGATATTCTTCTTTGCATCGGTGTATTCCTGCATGTCCTTGTGGATATCCAGATGGTTCGGGGAGAGATTCGTCACCACCGCCACATCCGGGCTTCTGCGCATGGAAATGAGCTGAAAGCTGGAGAGCTCCACCACCGCCACATCGTCGGGGGAGATCCTCTCGATCTCCGGCAGGAGGGGTCGCCCGATATTGCCGCCTAGATGGACCGTCTTGCCCGATGCTTTGAGAAATTCAGAAATAATGGTGGTTGTGGTGGTTTTGCCATCGCTGCCCGTGATGGCGTAAATTTTGCAGGGGCAGAGGTCGAAGAACATCTCCATCTCAGAAGTGACCGCCGCGCCGCGCGCCCGCGCGGCTTCCAGTTCCGGAAGGGCGAATTTCATCCCCGGGGTGCGGAAGATCACGTCCTCGTCCAGGTCCTGTAAATAGCCTTCGCCCAGATGCAGGGTTACGCCGCGGGCTTCCAGATCATCGCCGGTTTTGCCGAGGGCCTCCCGCGTGCGGCGGTCACGCGCGGAGACAATTGCGCCCTTTTCCTGAAATTGTTTAATCAGCGGCAGGTTGCTGCCGCCGATGCCGCAGAACGCCACGCGCTTTCCTTTGATCGATCGAAAAAATGCTTCCACTCTGCTGTCCATCGAACCGCCCCCCAAAATGATGTTTTATCTATTTTTCATATTACAGTAAATTTTATTATAGCGCGCGGGAAATCGTTTCGCAATCTAATTTCGGTATAAACGGGCGAGGGGCTGCTAAAAATAACCACATCCCATGACCACAAAACAGGAAGGGCGGTCGAATATCATGAAAAAGAACAGGAAAGTGTTGTTTATGTCCCTTGCGTTGATCGCGGTGATCCTGGTGCTGGGCGGCACCACGGTGAGCGGCTATGTGCAGGCGTCCAAATACAAGATGAATCTGAATTACAACTACCAGCGCGCGGTTTCGGATCTGGGGGATTGTGTGGATAACATCGAGAACACCCTGAATAAGAGCGTTTATGCCAATACGCCCACCCAGCAGAACGGCCTTGCGGCAAAGCTGATGCGCGAGACCAGCATGGCAAAGGCGGCGATGGGCGTTCTGCCGCTGGACGGAGGCGACCTTGCGAACGTGAACAAATTCATCTCACAGGTGGGGGACTTCGCCATGGCGCTGTCGAGCAAAATTTCGGCGGGCGGCAGCATCAGCGAAGAGGAGTACGCCTCCATGAAGAGTCTGGAGCAGTATGCCAAAAAGCTGAAGGAGAGCCTGCGCGAGGTGCAGCCGGACTTTGACGCGGGACCGGTGGACGAGAGCTTCCGGCAGACAGCGGACGACTTTACGGACTACCCGTCTCTGATCTACGACGGGCCGTTTTCCGACCACATCGGCCAACGGCAACCCAGGCTGCTGGAAGGACAGAAAGAGGTGCCGCAGGGCAACGCGCAGAACAATGCCGCCTCGTTCCTCGGTGTGACGCAGGACAAGCTGACCCATACGCAGGACAGCGCAGGCGGATTGCCCACGTACAATTTCAACTGTGGCTCCATCCGCATTTCCGTCACAAAGGCGGGCGGCGTGGTCTGCGCCATGACGGACGGGCGCGAGATCGGCGGGATGCGCCTGGACGCGGACGGCGCGCGCGAATCCGCCGAGGGATTCCTGGACGCAAAGGGCATCCAGAATATGAAGGAGAGCTATTACGTCATCAACGACGGCATTTGCACGATCAATTACGCCTATACGCAGGACGGCGTCATCTGCTATCCGGATCTGGTCAAGGTTTCCGTGGCGCTGGATACCGGCGACATTGTGGAGTACAACGCAACCGGATATATTATGAACCACACGGACCGCGGCACGCTTGCGCCGAAGATCACCCAGGAGGAAGCGCAAAAGTCGGTGAGCCCGTATCTGACGGTAGAGAATGCCTCCGTTGCTTTGATTCCCACGCCGGGCCTCAACGAGGTGCTGTGTTACGAATTCCAGTGCACGGGCGAGGATAACGACCGCGTGCTGGTGTATATCAACGCATCGACCGGCATGGAGGAACAGATTTTTATTATGATGCAGTCGGATTCAGGCGTACTGGTAAAGTAAATAAAAATGGGAAGAAGAGGGCGCGCTGCAAACCTGCGGCGCGCCCTCTTTGTTTGGAAAAGTTCCTATCGTGATTGTATTCACTTTAACAAATGAAAACAGATGCGACACCATTATAAGCAGGAGGATAAAACGATATACAAGGAAAGCCGGAAAGGTTTAAAGGTAGATACATATTGGTTATCGGGCAAATATCTATACTTTTCCAGCAGATAAAAATTTTGCAAAAATACTTCCCATTTGGGTGGTAGATTCATAACGTATGGGTTCTATGCTTCGGCCCCGCTGGATGGTAGAATATTTTTAGATAGGAGGTGATGCAATGAACGCCCTGGAAAGAATTCGGCAGCTTATGGAGGAACGCGGGTGGTCGGATTACCGGCTTTCCAAGGAATCAGGCGTCTTCCAATCGACCATTTCAAACTTGTTTAAAAGAAATAATTTGCCCACCCTACCAACTTTGGAAGCCATCTGCGGGGCGTTTGGCATCACTTTAGCACAGTTTTTTTCGGAGGAAGGCGAGCCAATTGTATTGACGAAGGAGCAAAAGACGCTGCTTTCGAAATGGGCGGCTTTGTCGGAAAGACAGAAAAATATCCTTTTGGATATTATCAGCAATATGCCCCGGAGGACGTAGCATTTAATGGGCAAGGCGAGAACCGCACCCCCCATTATCATATAGGGAAAAACAAAGCCTGACGCACGTGCTTTCACACACATGCGTCAGGCTTACTGTTTCTATGGCCTTTCCCCATTTACAAGGAAATTTTCCAGAAATATGTTTCCGCTAAAGCCCTTGAAAAGGATTACGGCTTTCAGGACAGGGAATCAGTTGATTGTTACTGCGCAGTGCTTCACAGGGTTCTGTCCCGCAAGCGTGGTATACACGCCCGTGCTCTGGCCAGGGGTACCGACTGCGTAGACCCTGTAGTAATAGTCATTGCCGATCTGCGCTACAAACTGTGTCTTGAGGACGCCGCCGTTGCCGGCCGTAAAGCTCGGGGCCGCGCCATTGCCGTTTACTACCGTCATCTTGAAGCAGTACGCACTGCCCCTCTTGAGCGTGAAGTTCACGGTTGTGTCGCTGACGACGCTCGTCTTTGCAGCCACATTCTGCGCCGCGCCGACCAGCGGGTTGACCACCGCCGTGCCCGCGGAACCGTATGTGTTGGACTTGCCGGCAGAGGACTTCTTATTGCCGCTCGGCTTGGTGGGCTTCACGGGCTTGTCGTCCTCGGTTACGGTGCTGTTCAGAAGCTTCTGGACCGTCGTGTAGATGCCGGAGACCTCGTCCTCGGTTGCATCGCCCTTTGCCAGGACTTCACGCCCCGTCTTGATGGCCGCTTGCAGTGCAGCATAGGTTGCCGCAGTGTACTTGGCCGGGTCGGCATGCTCCGCATCGTCCAGTAGGGCGGCCAGCGCTTCTGCGCTCGGGGTCAGGCGCAGGGCGGTCATCGCCTGGTTCAGCGCCTTTGCCGCGGCGTCCACTTCTTCCTGCGTCGCGTTTGCGTCTTTCAAAAGCTCTTTGGCGCTGCCCAATGCGCCGGTGAAAGCGTTCTTGACATCCTGGCTGCTCATGTAGTCGTCCAGGTTGATCGCTTCCGCCTCGTTGACCAGCATTTGCAGCATGGAAACGTCCGCACGGTATACGAGCGCCAAGATGGCATCGTGCAGGTCGTCATATGCCTTGCTGAGTTCCGCTTCAAGTGGTTCGTCGGTATCCACCGCGTCCTTGGCGGCGGCGAGCGCCTCTTCGAAAGCAGCCCAGGTTTCGGGGGTGAAGTCCTCTTCCAACAAGGCGTTTGCGGTTTCCAGAAGCGCATTCAGCTTGGCCGGGTCGCCCGCAGTGAAGCTGAGGTACTGGGCCGCGTCGATCAGATCGCTCCACGCCTTGTCGACTTCTTCCTGTGTGGCGTCGGGGGCTGCATATGCATCCTGCGCCGCTTTCAAGGCCGCGTCAAAGCGGTCGCGGACGGTTTCAACCGCCGTGTTGTACTCGTCGCCGCCCTTGAGGCCCAGCGCAGTGTTGATCGCGGTGCGCAGGACCAGCTTGTTCACGGAGGTAAACACAAAGCGCGGATGCATATCCTCGCCCGCCATGGTGAGCGTATAGCTGCATCCATCCGGCGTGAAGGGGATTTCCGCGCCATTCAGCGATGCGGAGAGGAAGGTGCGCTCTTCGCCGGACGGGACAAAGTGGAAGGTGAGCAATTCGCCGGATTCCACCTTTGCGGAATAGAGGCCCGCGATGTCGAGAATCTGCTCTGCGTTCCCTTCGACCGAGGCGAGGTCCGCGTTTGCGCTGTAGGTCGCGATCAGCAGATGTGCGCCGGTGGAGGGTTTTGTGAGGTTTTCAACAGCGGTTTCAATTGCTTTCAGCGCGCCGTCGACGTCGGCCTGCGACGCAGTGGGCGCGAGCGCGGTAGCTGCCTGCAAAGCGGCTTCCAGAGCCGCCCAGGAGGACGCCGTATATGCATCCTTGTCGAGCTGCAGCGCGGAGAAAATCGCGCTGTTCAGTTCGGTGCGGTCGGTTTCCGGGCGCTGCGGGAGCGTCGTGGAGAATTTTGCGTCCGCCCAGTCCGCGTGCGCGCTCCAGTTCTGGTTCTGCGCCTGGGTGACGGTCAACTCGATGGTCTGCGCATCCGCGGGAAGTTCGATGTCGATCTCCTGCGCGGGCGTATCGTCAAAGAGCGTGTCGCTGGTGAATTTGATTGTGCCGTCGACCTTAACCTGGAATACCAGATTCGGCCAGTCGGACGGGACAACCTCCTGATCCACGCCAACAACCGCCTGGAAACGTGTGTATCCAGCGTCGGCAATGTTGTACAGGATGGTGGAGTTTGCATGCGTGCCGATGCCTTTTTCATAGGCAGTGCTTCCGCCGTCCGTGTTGCGCAGTGTCAGTTTGTTGCCGTCACTGCTGCGGTTGAGCTGGATGCTGCCGTATCCCACGGTTGCGCTTTCCCAATCGAGTTCGGAGGCATAGCGCACAGGCTGAGCATTGCCACTCAGCGTATAGGTCTTGGAGACGGAGCGGTCTACGGACAGAACCGTGATGGAAAAGGCGTTGTCTCCTTCGTACACGTCCGCCGCGTTGACGGTCACGGAACCGGTGCCATAGGTCAAAACGCCGTTGCAGTTTGCAGCGACGATGGCGCCTGCCTGCTGCGCCTTGGCGGTAAAGCCCAGCGCGTTAGACTGGATATCCAAGCCGTAGGCCAGCGTATCCGGATCGAACGGAGCGGAAAGCGCCGCGCCGGTCACTTCCAGGGTGAGCAGGTCTGCGTTCGCGTCGTTGGGCGCAATAGCAGTGACCGTGTAGTACTTCATGCTCATGCCGTCGTCGGCCTTGACCGCCACGATGATGGTATTCATGCCATCGCGCAATTCGTCCATGGAGACGGATGCGCCCTCGGTGCGTACGCCGTTGACAGTGATGGAGCAGGATGCTTTGTCATCGGACAGGTCCGCTTTGACGGATAAGGAATCGCTGTCCAGTGTGTAGGCGTATTCTGTCTGGCTGGGATCAAAGTCCGGAAGCGCCTTGCCGTTGATCGTCAGGCCGGAGAGTGCCGCGTCCGTCGAGGCTTTGCGGGTCACATGGACCATGCGCTGCTCTTTGACAGCGCCGTCCTGTGCGATAGCCTGCACATAGAAGGAGTTCAGTCCAGGCAGCAGGGTTAAATCTGCAACGTAGATGCCGTCGCTATTTTCGGTGACGTCCACCGGCGTGCGGGCCTCGTCGCGCAGGATGACCAGCTCGCCGCCGTTCAATGCAGCTTGGATGTTCATAGTCACATCCCGGTTGTCCGCATCGGTCACGGCAAGGGTGCTGTTCGGGATGGAGCCGGATTCTTCAAAGGAGAGTTCCGGAATTGAAATGGAATCGATGCGCACGGCGCTGTCTTTTGCACCGGTAATCTTGAGGGTGTAAACATGGGCGTCGTCCCGCGTCAGCGTGACGGTGCTGCCCACGTTGACCAGCAGGCTGCCGCTGTTGGGCAGGCCCGCCTGTGCTTCGCCGTCGACCGAGACGGTGATGGAACCGTCCGCCGGACTCTTGGAGGCGTAGCCAACCAGCACGTTTGTAAGCTGGCCGGGGACCTTTACTTCATAATCGAAACGGTCGGAAGAGAAGCCCTTGACCGTTGTGCCGTTGACCGAAAGGCCGCTCAGGGCCAGATCGGCCTGGCCGCCGCGCGCAACCTCTGTGGAGAGGGAGACCGCCGCGCCGATTGCACCGTACTGGTCGCGCGGATAGATCGTGCAGGTGAGCGTCCCAGCGGTGGAAGCCGTGTAGGACGGAACATCTGTGATCTGCACCGTGGTGTTACCGGCGGCGTCCTTCGTCGCCCATTTGTACAGGGTTCCCGCCTCTGCGTGGGCCTCGGCGTCGCTATAGGTGTAGGAGACGGTCACGGTGTCACCGGCCGCATAAGAGGCGTTTCCAAACGCAGCGTTGGAAGCGGACGGGGCCTGGTTCTCATAACCGGTAAAGGCGATTTGCTCCAGATCGTCCAGATCTGCGGCGGAGGCCACTTCAGAGCCGTCCGCGACGCGGAAATCGGAGAAAGTCACGCGGGTGCCCGCGCCAATGCTGCCCCAGACGGCAAAGCCGATCTTGAAGCTGTCGCCGAGAGGCGCTGCGGAGAGGCTGCTGGCAGAGGTGCCCTGCCACTGCGTCCATTCGCCGCCCGCCACTTTATAATACATGGTGACGGTATCGCCGTTTTTGCGGAAGGCGAGGTCGGCGGAGGAAACGGCGTTGTTTGTTGTGTTGGACTGACCGATTTCATTCGCCTTGGCGTTCTGCTCCGTCACGGCGGCAAAGCCGTCGAAATGGCACTTCTTGCCGATGCTAAGGTAGTTGTCGTCGTTGCGGTATAGCAGGAAGGAGGCGGTATCCCATGCGTTGGACTTGCGCACCGGGAGGTTATCCACATGTACGGCGGTCCAGAAGTCGCTGCTGTCCACATTGGATGGGATATCAAACAGGAATACCTGCGCATTGTTATCGGTCTGGTACAGGTCGGTGTTGCGCATCACCATGGTGAGCGCACTGCCATCTGCCCCCAGCTCATAGGAGGTCGTATCTTCACGCACGATGGAGAAATCCGGGCGCAGGCCATCCATATGCACCGGGGAGACGATCACGGTGCGGCTGTCGCTCACAGCGCCGACAGAGGCTTTCACCATGACGACGCCCGCGCTCTGTGCGGTGAGCAGGCCGCTTTGGTCGATCGAGGCGGCCTGGGTGGCGTTGCCGTTCAGGTCGGTGACGGTCCAAACAGGCGCCGCTTCCGCGCCTTCGACCGTCGCGGTGAACTGCTGTGTCGCGCCTACGGCATCCAGGCGGATGTTTTCGGCTTCCTGGATGGAAACTTTGCTGACCGCCGGCGCCATGCTGCCTTCAACGGTCAGGTGCACCGGCTCGGAGCGAAGCACGGAGCCGTTCCATTCGTAGTACGCGTAGACGTCCACCTCACCGGGGTTGACGGCTGTGACGACGCCGTTTTCATCCACGGTCGCCACAGAGGCGTCGGTGGTGGCGTACTGCACATAGATCGGCGCAGTGGGCTTCCCGTTGCGGCTGGTGGTGACGGTGACGGGATCGTTCTGGATGTGGATTTCATCCGCGCTGTCGCCGCTGCCACGCAGGACCGCGTATTCCTTGAGGCCGTCGTCGTAGGTGTTGCCCTCGATGACGACGTTCTTGCACTTGGTGAACTCATAGAGGTTGTCGTAGTTGTTATTCGGGGTATTGCCTTGGCCCGCGGTGCCCGTGTTGCTGTTGGCAGAGGCCTCGGTGTCCAGGGTAAGGGAGGCGCCGGGCTGTAGGGTCTGGGCGTCTGCGCTGATGGAGAGCTTCACATCCGGGTTGTAGCGCAAGACGTGGTTGTTGCGGATGGTCAGGTTCTCCACGCTTTCGGCTTTGACCACGCAGTCGAGGTCCATATAGAAGGTGTTTTCCTCGATGCTAATGTTTTTATGGATGGCGGATTCGGGAGCCGGCAGGCCGCCGCCCTTGGTGACCGGGTGGATGTAGATCGCCGGCGCGTATTCCCAGCTTGTGCGGCCGATCGACTTGATGTAGAAGGTGTTGTTGCGGATGGTCATGTCACGGATCGGGCCGGACTCATACCACTCGTCGGAGTCGTTGGAGAGGTAGATGGTGGCCATGGACATGTTCAGGAACGTGTTGTCCTCGATCAGGACCGGGTTGCGCGTGGTGCACAGGATGCCGCGCGTCGTCACGTTCTTGAACGTGCAGCCGCGGATGGTGACCTTCGGCGCATAGGTGATATTCTCACAGACATACTTGGGCTGGCCGCTCACCTTGTCGGAAAGATTGGCTGGCAGCGCCTCTTCAAAGCGGATCACCATGGTGCGCAGATTGTTGCCGCTCTCGCCTGGGTTGGAGACGATCTCGGAAACGGTGTATTCCGTCTCGTTGTCCGTGGAGGTCAGCAGGTCGCGGGTGTAAAAGACCACCTTGTCGCCCACATGGTACTGCGGGAAGCCGCCCTGCTGGTTGTGAATGTAGTTCAGTTGAAGCGTGTGGTCGTCGATGCGGCGCTCCACACGGGTGAAGGTGCCGTGCATGTTGATCGGGTCGTCGTGCGAGTTTGCAAAATTGCAGTTCTCGATGATAAAGTCGCCTGCGGAGCCGGATGCATGGATCGCATCCGCGTAGCTGACCGTGTGCTTGCCCGTGCCTTCACGCGGCATAAAGTTGCAGTTGCGGTAAGTCACGTTGTCACACATCTGGCTCAGCCAGCCGAATCCATGCATGTAGTGGACATTGATGCTGTCCGCCACGGTATCCTTGCTCTCCCAGAAGAAAGCGCCCGCAGTCTTGCGCACGGCGGAGCTGCACAGCTCAAAGATCATGCCCTGCTTTTGCATGGCGGGGCGGGAGCTGTAGTAGACGCGGACCGTGTTGTCCGCGAGCTGCTGGATGCGCGTCGCGTTCTGGAAGGGGCCCTGGTTGGTGAAATAGGCGCGGGACATCTCCTCCTCCGGCTGGTACGCGACCACGGAATAGGCGTTGTGGATGCCCGTTTCGGTCCAGTAGTACTGGCCGGTGTAGGGGCTCCTCTCGCTGGTCCAGATCATCGTGTTGCCCGAGATCTGGTACGGGAAACATGCCGGGATGTAAAAATCCGTGTACGGCGCGCCGTCGTTGCCCATGCCGACCACGTTCATCTCGGAGACGGTGGGGGACCGCAAAATCCCAGGAGAAGTTGTGCAGGGTGACGTTCTCCGACTTCACGACCGCCAGCGCCATCATGTCGCCGTGCATCATGAACAGGGAGCCGTTGCCCTCCATGGTAAAGTCCTTTTGATTCTCGATCAGGATGCCGATCCATTTATTGGGATTTTCAATACTGTTCGTGTTTGAGGTGTGGTATTCCCGCTGCTGGACGTAATCCTTATAAATATGGTATTCGCCCTTAGGAAAATCCACCGTGACGGATGCCGCACCGTTTTCCGTCGCTTCACGCGCGGCTTCAAATGCATTCCAGATAGCTGCGGCGCTGTCGTTTTTACCGCTCGGGTCCGCGCCGTAGTCCACCGGATTGATTACGACGGCCTGCCCTGTGAGGTCGCCGCGCAGTTCCTGCATGTTTTGTCCCTGATTCTGTGCATAGGCAAAGATATGCACGGGCAGGAACAGCTGGATCACCAGCAGCAGGGATAATAATTGTCTCGTGTGTTTCTTCATATCGCTCCTCCTGTAGG
>DBFXIC010000329.1:0-2538 GCA_048455095.1 Anaeromassilibacillus sp. | reverse complement strand
GGACCGTGTAAGTGCGAGCATAGGCGCTTTGGGCTGCGGCTACTGTATCTACTCCACGCGAAAGCACCGGCCGGACGCGCCCCGGTTGCGGGTGCTCTTTCCACTCGATCGGACCTGCACGGCGGATGAATACGAACCGCTGGCCCGGAAGATGGCGGAGCAGATTGGCATGGAGTTGGCAGACCCGACGACTTTCGAAGCGGCGCGGCTTATGTACTGGCCCAGCTGCTGCCGGGATGGCGAGTACATTTATTATACAGACGACAAGCCGCTGCTATCGGTGGATGGTCTGTTAGCTACATACATCGACTGGCGCGATGTGACCTCCTGGCCAAAGCATCCCGGGGCGACGCCAAAAGCTCGGCTGGCGGCGAAACAGGGAGACCCGGAGGAAAAAAAGGGCATTGTAGGGGCGTTCTGCCGCGTCTATGACGTACCTGCGGCAATTGATAAGTTCCTGCCCGGCGTCTACGCGGAAACGACTGCAGCGGGCCGCTACACTTTCTGTCAGGGCACCGCCGCAGGCGGCGCAGTGATATACGACAATGGCAAATTCCTGTATTCCCACCACGCAACTGACCCGTGCAGCGGTAAGCTGGTGAATGCATTCGACTGCGTGCGGCTCCACAAATTCGAGGAGCTGGACGACGCAGCGGCGCCGGGAACGCCGGTCAATCGGCTTCCGAGCTATAAAGCTATGATGGAGCTGGCAGTGACGGATGCGGCTGTTGCTGGCTTGCTGAGCGACGAACGATGGGAGAAAGTGCAAGAGGCGTTTGGCGCTATACTGGAACAGGATGGCGAGGATGACGATGGTTCCTGGCGGCGTCCGCCGATGATGGATGTGGACGCCCAGGGTATGCCTGTCAAGTCCATGAAGAACCTGCGCACGGCTCTGAGCAACGATCCGAAACTGAGGGGCCAGCTGCGTCTGAACCAGTTCTCAGGCCGAATTGATGTGACGGGAAACCTGCCCTGGAGCCGCGCTGAAGCTGGCAAGACCTGGAACGATACGGACGCCGCGCAGCTACGTATCTATCTGGAACCCTTCTTCGGTAAGATGGCGAAGAATGATGTGCTGGACGCAGTAGACGCCTGCGCCAGCGATCAGGCATACCACCCTGTCCGCGACTACCTGAACAGCCTCACGTGGGACAGCGTGCCCCGACTGGACACGATGCTCATAGACTACATGGGCGCTGAGGACACGCCCTACACCCGCGCCGTGACGCGCAAATCGTTTACCGCAGCCGTGGCCCGTGTCATGACCCCCGGCGTCAAGTATGACACTATGCTGGTGCTGGTGGGCGGGCAGGGGCGGTATAAGTCCACGCTCCTGGCAAAGATGGGAGGGGATTGGTTCAGCGACAGCCTGCGCACCTTCGGCGATAAAGACGCGATGGAAACCGTTCAGGGAACCTGGATCAACGAGGTGGCCGAAATGCAGGCGCTCGCGAAAGCGGAGATCAACGCCGTCAAGATGTTCCTATCCAAACAGAGCGACTATTATCGAGCCGCTTACGGCCGGTATGCCGCGGACAGGCCGAGGCAGTGCGTGTTCTTTGGAACCTCTAATACCAGGGATTGCTTGATTGATACCACCGGAAACCGCCGTTTCTGGCCCGTGGACATTGACCGGCGGGAGCGGACGAAAGACCCGAGCGAGGACTTGACGCGGGAGCGCGACCAACTATGGGCCGAAGCTATGCATTACTGGAAGCAGGGTGAGAAGCTGTATCTGTCCCCGGAGATAGAGAAGGCCGCGCGCGGTGTGCAGGAAGACCACCGGGAACAGCACCCATGGGAGGGCATCATTGCCGACTTTCTGGAGGAAGAAGTGCCGATGGGATGGAATGGTTGGGACTTGCAGAAACGACAGGTCTGGCGCAGCGGCGGCATGAAGTGCGACGATGCTACGGCCCCAAGACAGCGGGTGTGCGCCATCGAGATATGGTGCGAAGCCCTAGGGATGCACAGAGGCACTATGCGCCAGCGAGATGCCAGAGAGATCAACAACCTGCTTGCACGAATGCCGGGGTGGGAGTACATAGGCAGTGTTCAGAGCGGCGGACCCTATGGAAAACAACGGTGTTTTGATAAAAAATAAAATGTATAAAAATACAATATATATAATATTTTATGCATCAATCTTGGAACACTTTTGATTTTAGGTGGAACAGATTGAGGAAAATAGGGATTTTTTGGATGGAACAGATGGAACACTTTGGAACAGATTAAAAAGTCAATCTGTTCCGGCTTGAGACCCGATGGTAAGGCGCTTTTCAGCTCTTGGAACAGATGGAACACTTTTCTCTATAGAGTACTTTTAAATAGAGAGAATTGAGAATATATATCTAGTATTATACTCTCTAACCCGCCTAATACGTAGAAGTATATAGGAAAGCCATTAAATCTGTGGATCTGTTCCGCTATGAATTTGTATGAATATTCGCGGGAGGATTTGCATGAGGGAATCACAGATCGAGGCGCGGTTAAGCCGCGAGGTGAAACACGCGGGAGGTTTATGCCTCAAGTGGG
>DBFXIC010000328.1:0-5376 GCA_048455095.1 Anaeromassilibacillus sp. | reverse complement strand
ATGCTGGCCATGTACGGCTGCATTCTTTCCCTGAGCTGGTTTGGCGCGCAGCTGATTACAGTCGGCGACCTGACGACCGGGGAACTCACCAGCCTGTTCAGCTACGTAATGAATATTCTGATGAGCCTGATGATGCTCTCCATGGTGTTTGTCATGATCACCATGAGCGTTGCGAGCATGCGCCGTATTTCGGAGGTCATCACGGAGCATCCCGACATCGAAAGCCCGGCAGAGCCATGCACAGAGGTCGCGGACGGCAGCGTGGATTTTGACCACGTCAGTTTTTCCTACCGGCACGGCAGCGGAAAGCCGGTGTTACAGGACATCGACTTGCACATCCGCCCGGGGGAGACGATTGGCATCATCGGCGGCACGGGCAGCGCCAAGTCGAGCCTGGTGAACCTCATCAGCCGCCTGTACGACGTGGCGGAGGGGACGGTACGCGTCGGCGGGCGCAACGTGCGGGAATACGACCTCGATACCCTGCGCAACGGGGTCGCGGTGGTACTGCAAAAGAACGTCCTTTTCAGTGGAACGATCCTCGAAAACCTGCGCTGGGGCGATAAAGACGCGACGGAGGAGGCATGCAGGCGTGCGTGCGAGTTGGCCTGCGCCGACGAATTTGTGCGGCAGATGCCGGACGGCTATCATACATACATCGAGCAGGGCGGCACGAACGTATCCGGCGGACAGAAGCAGCGCCTCTGCATTGCCCGCGCGCTACTGAAAAAGCCGAAAATCCTAATTCTGGACGATTCCACCAGCGCGGTGGATACCGCCACGGACGCCAAGATCCGCCGTGCGTTTCGCGAAGAAATTCCCGATACCACAAAGCTGATTATCGCACAGCGCATCTCCAGCGTGCAGGACGCCGACCGCATCCTGGTGCTGGAGGACGGCCGCATCAATGGATTTGATACGCACGAAAACCTGTTGAAAAACAATCAAATTTACCGGGAAGTCTATGAAAATCAGAATAAGAGCAACGGTGACTTCGACCAGAGGGGAGGCGGCGTAGCATGAGTGGAAACAGGACCATTGGAAGACAACGCGTGCCGGGCGTCCGCGGCAAAGGCCCCAAAAATACCAAAGCAACCCTGAAACGGCTGCTGGCCTTTATTTTTAAAAACTATCTCCCGCACTGCATCCTCGTGCTGGTCTGCATTATCGGCGCGGCCCTGGCGCAGGTACGCGGGACCCTGTTCTTACAGACTCTGATCGACGATTACATCACCCCAATGATCGGCGTACAGAATCCCGATTTTGCGCCACTCGCGGCAGCGCTGGTGCAGATTGCGGGAATCTATGCAATCGGCGTCCTGTGTGCGTTTCTGTTTAATCGCGTGATGATCTATGTCTCGCAGGGGACTTTGCGCAACCTGCGCATGGAGCTCTTCGCCCATATGGAGCGCCTGCCCATCCGCTACTTTGACACCCATGCGCACGGCGACGTTATGAGCATCTATACGAACGATACCGATACGCTTCGCCAGTTCATCAGCCAGAGCCTTCCGCAGATCTGCTCCTGCGCGGTGACGGTGGTGAGCATCTTTTGCAGCATGATTCTTCTGGATATTCCCCTCACGCTTTTGACGCTGGTGATGATCGCGATCACGCTGTTTCTGACGCGCAAAATCGCGGGGAAATCTGGAAAGTATTTCGCCGCACAGCAGAAGGACCTCGGCAGGGTGAACGGCTACATCGAGGAGATGATGGGCGGGCAGAAGGTCGTCAAGGTGTTCTGCCACGAGGAAGAGACGCTGGAACAGTTCCGCGAGCTGAACGGAAAACTGCGCGAGAGCGCACAACAGGCCAACACCTTTGCCAATATCCTGATGCCCGTCAATGCCCAGATCGGCAACCTCAGCTATGTGCTGTGCGCCGTGACCGGCGCGCTGTTGGCAATCAACGGGTATGCGGGACTGACACTCGGCACGCTGGTATCCTTCCTGACGCTGAACAAGAACTTCTCGCAGCCCGTCGCTCAGATCAGCCAGCAGCTCAACAGCGTGGTGATGGCGCTGGCGGGCGCAGAGCGCGTTTTTGAGCTTCTGGACGAAGCGCCGGAGACGGACGAAGGATATGTCACGTTGGTGAACGCCAAGGAGAGGGCCGACGGGACATTGGAGGAATGCAAGGAGCGCACCTGCCTGTGGGCGTGGAAGCATCCGCACGGCGACGGGACCGTGACGTATACGCGCCTGACGGGAGACGTGGTGTTCAACGACGTGGACTTTGGCTATACGCCGGAAAAGATCGTGCTGCACAATATCAAGCTGTTTGCCACGCCCGGCCAGAAGGTCGCGTTTGTGGGCAGCACCGGCGCGGGCAAGACCACGATCACCAACCTGATCAACCGGTTCTATGACATTCAGGACGGCAAAATCCGCTATGACGGTATCAATATCAACAAGATCAAAAAGGACGACCTGCGCCGCAGCCTGGGGGTCGTGCTGCAGGATACCCACCTCTTCACTGGGACCGTGATGGAAAATATCCGCTACGGCCAGCTGGAGGCGAGCGACGAGGAATGCGTTGCAGCCGCAACGCTGGCGAATGCGGACGGCTTTATCCGCCGCCTGCCGGATGGATACGATACCATGCTGACCGGCGACGGGGCAAACCTTAGCCAGGGCCAGCGGCAGCTGCTCGCCATTGCGCGGGCCGCGGTTGCAGACCCGCCGGTGCTGATCTTGGACGAGGCGACCAGCTCGATCGATACCCGTACCGAGGCGTTGGTGCAGCAGGGCATGGACGGCCTGATGTACGGCCGCACGACCTTTGTGATCGCGCACCGCCTCTCGACCGTTCGGAATTCGGACTGCATTATGGTGCTGGAACAGGGACGCATCATCGAGCGCGGCACGCACGACGAGCTGATTGCCCAGAAGGGCCGGTATTACCAGCTCTATACGGGGAAGCTGGCACAGTGAGCAATCCTTTTCAAACAGGGTTCCTCCAAAGTGAGATCATTTTACCGCATTTTAAAGTAGGACGAAACACGGCAAAATGGAACAGACGGGCCCGCCGGAAAGCCATCGGCGGGCCCGTCTTTGTCATTGCAAAAGGATTGTTTGTTCATAATTTATTCATTGCATTTTTGGAAAAGTTGTACTACAATACATTTAGCACTTATCTGATAAGAGTGCTAAAATCAAAATACAAGAGGTTGATTGAAATGGCAATGAAACAGTTTCAGGCGGAATCCAAGCGCCTTTTGGACCTGATGATCAATTCCATCTATACACACCGCGAGATTTTCCTGCGCGAGCTGATTTCCAACGCGAGCGACGCCATTGACAAACTCTATTATAAAACCCTCTCCGATGGGGACACTGGCCTTTCCCGCGACGATTTCAGCATCCGCATCACGCCGGATAAAGAGGCGCGCACGCTGACGATCACGGACAACGGCTGCGGCATGACGAAGGAGGAGCTGGAAAATAATCTGGGCACCATCGCAAAGAGCGGTTCCTTGAACTTCAAGAAGGACAACGAGCCCAAAGAGGATATCGAGATTATCGGCCAGTTTGGCGTGGGCTTCTATTCGGCGTTCATGGTGAGCGACTGCGTGACGGTTGTCAGCCGCGCATACGGCAGCGACGAGGCGTGGAAGTGGTCCAGCAAGGGCGCGGAGGGCTATATGATCGAGCCGTGCGAGAAAGAGGCCCACGGCACCGAGATCGTGCTCAACATCAAGCCGAACACCGAAGAGAACAACTACGACGAGTTCCTGGACACCTACACCATCAAGAACCTCGTCAAGAAATACTCCGATTATATTCGCTACCCCATCCGCATGGATGTGGAAAAGAGCCGCATGAAAGAGGGGTGCGACGAGAAGAACCCGGAATTTGAGACATACACGGAAAATGAAACCCTGAACAGTATGGTTCCGCTCTGGCGCAAGAACAAGAATGAGATCACCGAGGACGAGTACAACCGGTTCTATCAGGACAAGTTCAACGATTACGAGAAGCCTCTCAAGGTGATCCACAGCAGCACGGAGGGCGTGGCGACCTACAATGCCCTGATGTTCATCCCAGCCCGTGCCCCGTATGATTTCTACACCCGCGATTACGAAAAGGGCTTACAGCTCTATTCAAATGGCGTGCTGATTATGGAGAAGTGCCCGGATTTGCTGCCGGACTATTTCAGTTTTGTAAAGGGCCTGGTCGATTCGCAGGACCTGTCCCTGAATATTTCCAGGGAGATGCTGCAACACGACCGTCAGCTCAAGGTGATCGCCTCCCGCCTGGAAAAGAAGATCAAGTCCGAGTTGGAGGGCCTGCTGCTCAACGACCGCGAGCAGTATGAATCCTTCTATAAGAACTTCGGTTTGCAGCTCAAGTATGGCGTATATGAAGACTACGGCATGCACAAGGACGTTTTGCAGGATCTGCTGCTGTTCTACTCTTCCAGCGAGAAGAAGCTCGTCACGCTCAAGGAATACGTGGAGCGCATGAAGGAAGAGCAGAAATATATCTACTACGCCTGCGGCGAAACGGTGGATAAGATCGACATGCTGCCCCAGACTGAGGCGCTCAAGGACAAGGGCTATGAGATCCTGTACCTCACCGACAATGTGGACGAATTCGCCCTGCGCATGATGATGAAATACGACGACAAGGAGTTCCGCTCCGTCTCCGCGGACAATTTGGACCTGGAAACCGAGGAGGAGAAGCAAGAGGCCGCCAAGAAGGTGGAAGAGAACAAGGACCTGCTCGCCTTCATGAAGGACGCGCTCGACGGCAAGGTCAAGCAGGTTATCCTGTCCCAGAAGCTCAAGACCCATCCGGTCTGTCTGTCCTCCGAAGGCGCGATTTCCATCGAGATGGAAAAGGTGCTCAACGCCATGCCGAACGACCAGAAGGTGCAGGCGCAGCGCGTTTTGGAGGTGAATGCAAACCACCCGATCTTCGAAAAGCTGTGCAAGCTGTACGCGGAAGATCAGGACAAGTTGAAGGAGTACGCGCAGCTCCTGTACGACCAGGCATTGCTCATCGAAGGCGTGTCGGTTGACGACCCGGTGGCGTTCTCCAACCGCATCTGCAATTTGATGGTGTAAAAGTTTGATGGTCAAGAATTAACGGAATAAGAGAAAAATTAAAAAGGCTATGCAAATCGGTTTTTATAACCTGTATTTGCATAGCCTTGTTCTTTTACGGATGAAGGTTTTAGTGCCACCTGGCGTAAAAGACGGACGACTTCGTTTGAAAACTGTTTTTTGTGAGCTACAATAAATTTTAGAGTTGATATGATAAAATGACTAGATAATGTTAAATGTTCCTTTTTTATATTTTACTTTTTTGTTTTTGGAATGTATACATTCCACACATGGCCACTTTTTGCGCTAAACTTTAAGAAGAATCCCAT
>DBFXIC010000327.1:0-14820 GCA_048455095.1 Anaeromassilibacillus sp. | reverse complement strand
GGCAAAGGTCCAGGTATCCCCGAAAGGCCGCTACAGAGAAGACCAAAGATCTCTGCCAGATGCCCAAAACCAGCAACCTTCAGCAATGCTCAAGAGTGAACATACTTGAACATAAGTATGTTTGTTGTTTCACTGCGCCCTTGCGGACACCCGTGCAAGCTCCTCCTCGGAAAGACCGTTCTGGAAAAATGCTGCTTTGGCAGCAAGGGGCTTGTTGAAACCGTCACAATGGTGGTAGACGGCTTTTTTATCCGGGCTGAATTGGTTTATTAGCCAAATAAAAAGCTGAAAAGGAGGCAGCAGACCGAGAGGCTACGACCAGAAACATCTATTTACAGTTAGGAGGAGTTCTATTTTATGAAAAAATTGCTTTCGATGATCCTAGCGGTTGCAATGCTTCTCACCATGGGCTCAACCGTCGCTATGGCTGAAGGAGAACCCATCGAGATCGATTTCTGGCATGCCTGGGGTTCCGGCGCCAATTACGAGGCGTTAACCAAGCTGGTGGATGATTTCAATGCCGAATATGAAGGCAAAATTCATGTCAATGAGCAGTTCATCGGCACCTATGCCGAGATCCTTTCCAAGTACAACGTTTCCTTCCGTTCGGGTGAAAATGCCACGGTATCCCTGATTGATGCCTGCATGTCGCTCAACGAAAAGGATATGGGCACCATGGTCAACCTCACTGAATACATCGCTCAGAATGACCCGGACTATGATATCGGACAGTTCATTCCCGCCATGCTGGTGTTCAGCACCGATACGGACGGCAACGTCTGGTCGCTGCCCTACGGCCGTTCTACGCAGATCATGTACTGCAACATGGACCTGCTGGGAGAAATCGGCTACGGCATGCCCCAGACCTGGGAAGAGATGTGGGAAATCTGCGAAAAGTGGGTTGATGAGAAGGGAACGCCCGCCTATGGTCATCCCATTGCCGGCGGCTACCTGACTTATTACATCACCGTGTGGGGCGGCGGCGAGTACCTCAGCAAGGACGGCGAGGGCGCCTGCGTGTATCTCAACGACGGCTGGGAAAAGGCGCTGACCGCGTGGCGCGAAGCCATCGACAAGGGCTGGTACGAGGTTCCCTCCCTCACCACCGGCGGTTACTGGGAAGACTTTATGGCCGGCAAGCTCCCCTTCTGCTTCAACTCCTCCGGCAGCCTGGACGATGCCGTTACCAAGAGCGAAGGCGTCTTTACCCTGGGCGTGGACATGCTCCCCGGCAAGCTACAGGAGGACGGCAGCATCTATCGCCGCGTGTATACCGGCGGTTCCAACCTGATGCTGGCCAGCAACAAAACCGAGGAAGAAATCGCGGCTGGCTGGGAATTCATCAAGTACATGACCAGCACCGAGGCCAACATCTATCATTCGCTCAAGACCGGCTATGTGCTGTCGCATGTGGGCGTGGAGGACGCGCCTGAAGTGCAGGAAGCCTGGGAAGCCAATCCCTTCTCCCGCGTGGCTTTCGACCAGATGCAGTACCTCAATGAGACGCATGTGTCCGCTTATCTTTCCGAGATTGACAACGAGGTCGTCTCTTCGCTGGAGGCGTTTGCATCCGACGATATCTCCGTGGCCGACGAGCTGGAAAACCTCAAGGCCATCATGGAGTCCGTGCTTCCCAACGGCGTTGTGGACAGCTACGAATAATCCGGTTGGCAGGAAAACGATTCAGGGCATGGGGTCCGGATCAGCGGACCCCATGCCCGCAAAACGAACAGGGTCCCGCAGACGGGGACAGGAGGTAAACGTGGCAGAAATCAGGTTTGAGGATATAACCAAAAAATTCGGTGACAAGATCATCCTGGATCGGTTGAATTTGTCGATTGAAGACGGTTCCTTTACCGTGATGATCGGCCCTTCCGGCTGCGGCAAAACGACCCTGCTGCGCATTATTGCCGGTATTGGCCCGCAAACCTCGGGCAAGGTGTATCTGGACGGAGAGGATATATCGGGCCTGCCGCCGGCAAAGCGCAACGTGGCGATGGTGTTTCAAAACTATGCCATCTACCCGACCATGACCGTTCAGGAAAATATTGAATTTGGCCTGAAAAACAACAGGGTTCCCAAGGAGGAGCGGGAGCGGCTGATCAAGGAAATTTCTGAAATCGTGGGGATCGGCGACCTGCTCAATCGCAAGCCCAGCACGCTTTCGGGTGGTCAGCGGCAGCGCATCGCGCTGGCGCGCGCCATGGTCAAAAAGCCCAAGGTATTTTTGATGGACGAGCCGCTTTCCAACCTGGATGCAAAGCTTCGTGTAAGCATGCGCACGGAGTTGATCGAACTGCACAACCGGCTGAAAACAACCTTTGTCTATGTTACCCACGATCAAACCGAAGCCATGTCCATGGGCACCAAAATCATCTTGATGAACCGGGGCGTCATCCAGCAGGAGGCAAGCCCCGCAGACATCTACCATGACCCCGACAATCTTTTTACCGCGCAGTTTATCGGCTCGCCGCAGATGAACGTGATCCATTTTGACAATTCCAAGGCCTGCTACGGCTTTCGTCCGGAGAAGGTGCATCTGCGTAGCGAGGGAGGCCAGTTTTTCTACAATCGCCGGGGTACCATCGTCACCAAAGAAATGCTGGGTTCGGAAACCATTTATCAGATTCGTTACGATGGCCATTCCATCATGGCAAAAAGCCTGGAAGATTCCTTCGAGCAGGGCAGCGAGGTCTACATCGGCGTAAAGAAGGAAAATATCCTGATGTTTGATGAGAACGAGCGCAGAGTACGGGACGACGACCGGCGTTACCATATCTGGTTGCAGGAACTGTGAGGGGTTATATGAATAAGAAAACAATGATGCGCCCCGCAGGGTATCAGACGCCGTGGGAGAAGATACAGCCATATATCTATATCTTTCCGGCGATGTTTTTTCTGGCGGTGTTTGTCATTTATCCGCTGCTGGACGTTATCGTCAGATCTTTTCAGAAATGGAATATGATTACGGACCCTGTCTGGGTGGGTTGGGACAACTATGCGTACAACTTCCAAAGGAAGGAATTTATTGACGCCATCGTCCATACCATCACCTATGCCATTTTTGTGGTGGGCGTTGGCCTGACGCTTTCCACCATCTTCGCGGTCTGGCTGTCCAAAAATACTTTTCTCAACAACCTTACGCGCAACGTCATGTTTATGCCGCATGTGATCGCGCTGCTGTCTGTGGCTATGGTGTGGGCCTGGATCATGAACAAGGATAACGGCCTGCTCAACATGGTGCTCAACTTTTTTGGGATGGAATCGCTCAAGTGGATCGACAGCTCGGATACCGCCATGATGTCGGTCATCATCGTGGCCCTGTGGAAGGCCATTGGTTACAATACCATGCTGATTTACGCTGCCATTCAAAACGTGCCGGCGGAACTGTATGAGGCGGCGGATCTGGATAATGCCACCAGCCTCAAAAAGTTTTTCAAGATTACCCTGCCCATGATTTCTCCTCAGATGTTCATGCTGCTCATCACAGCTACCACGGGTTCCTTCCGCGTGTTTGATACCATTCGCGTGATGACCCACGGCGGCCCGGGGAGCTCCACCCAGGTGCTGGTTTACTATATCTACAAGCAGGCCTTTGTGCTTCAGGGCAAGGTGGGCTATGCCTTTTCCGCCGCGGTGGTGCTGATGCTGATGATCGGCGTGGTAACCATCGCATATTTCCGCGTGCTGTCCAAGCGCGTGCACTATCAGTAAGAGCGGGGAGCGTGGTGATTTATGAAGAGAAAGATTACTGTGGGCTCCGTGATCAGCGCCTTTTTCAAGCTGTTTTTTATCGTCATCTTTATTTTCCCTTTCTACTGGATGATCGTTACCGGCTTTAAAACCTATCAGGAAACCATTGCGTTTCCACCGTCGCTGTGGCCGCAGTCCCTGCAGTGGGTCAACTTTGAAAAGGTGTGGAACTCCGGTCCCTACCTGACCTATCTGCTCAACAGCGTACTGGTAAGCGTGGGGACGCTCATCCTGCAAACGGCGGTGATGATTCCCGCCTCATATGCGTTTGCCAAATTCGAGTTTAAGGGACGCGGATTTCTCTTTGCCATCGTCATGGTTGCCTTCATGATTCCGCAGCAGGTAACGTTTATATCCATCTTCAACATGATGTCTACCTTGCGGTGGCTTGACACCCTGTGGCCGCAGATCATTCCACATGCCGCAAACGCGTTCGGCATCTTCCTGCTTCGGCAGAACTTCATGCAGATTCCGGATGAATTGCTGGAGTCCGCTCGCCTGGACAATGCGGGAGAGTTCCAGATTCTGACCAAAATTATGCTGCCCATGGGCAAGGCGACGCTTGTCTCCATCTTGATGCTCAGCTTTATCAGCACCTGGAACGACTATTTCTGGCCCTTTATCATGGCGTCCAACACCAGCGTTTACCCGCTTACCATGGGCATTGCGGCGCTCAGGGACGTGGAAGGCGCCTACGACTGGGAAATCATCATGGCGGGCAACGTGATTCTGGTGGTGCCCATCATCATCGTTTATGCGTTGTTTCATAAGCGCATTGTGCGGGCGTTCGCCTACAGCGGCATCAAATAAAGCGCAGTCCTGCGTCCGCCTGACGCATTTTGAACCGGAGAGGATTCTTCAGTCATGCAGAAAACAAAATTTGCTGTGGTCATCAGTGAGGATGCGATGGTGTATGAGGACCTGGCCACCCTCCGGGAGCTTCCTGCCTTCGGCTCCATCTGGGAGCAGGCGGCTGTCATCCGGCGCAACCGGTCCATCTATCCTACCATAACCTATCCCTGCCATACCACCATGCGCACCGGCTGCTATCCCGACAGACATGGCGTTATCAACAACGAACAAACCATTTTGGGCGAGATTTCCTCCAAATGGGAGCATTTTCACCGCATCGTGCGGGTGCCCGATATTTTTGACTGCGCGAAGGCGCACGGCCTGACCACCGGATCGGTATTCTGGCCTGTGACCGGTTGCCATCCTCATGTGGACTGGCTGGTGGACGAATACTGGCCCCAGGACAAGGCGAAGGACGAGGCGGAATGCTTCCGCGAGGCCGGTACAAATGAAGAGACGATGGAAGTTGTATATCGCAACATTCATCTTGTCCGGGGCAAGCTGCGCAGCCATCCCTGGAGCGATGAGTTCATCAACGCATGCGCCTGTGAGATTATTCGCCGCTTCCGCCCCAACCTTACCATGCTGCACCTGGGCAATGTGGATGGGTACCGGCATGAGAAAGGCGTATTTTCCGCCAAAGTCACCCACGGGCTGCACGAGTGCGACCTGTGGCTTGGCGACATCCTTCAGGCGCTGGATGTGGCCGGCATTCGAGAACAGACCAACGTATTTGTGGTAAGCGATCATGGGCAGATCGACGTGCGGGGCAGCGTGCATCCCAACGTGCTGCTGTGCCGCGCAGGGCTGATCCATCTGAACCTGGATGGAACGGTCAGGGACTATCAGGCCATGTGCAAATCCACGGGGGCATCCTGCCAGGTGTGGCTGAAAGACCCCGCCAACCGGGAAGTGTGGCAAAAGACGCGCGACGTATTACAGGCGGCCGCAGACGAGGGGGCCTACGGTATCGAGCGCATATGGACTGTGGAGGAAACACGGCGCGAGGAACACCTTGATGGCGGATTCAGCTTTGTGCTGGAAACCAATGGCGTTTACTCATTCGGGAACGACTGGCAAGGCCAGGTTATTCGCAGAGTGGATACAAGGGATTATAAGCTGGCGCATGGCACACATGGGCATCATCCGGACAAGGGGCCGCAGCCCATGCTGCTTGCGTTTGGTCCCGACATCAGGCCCGGCGCAACGGTGGAGGAGGCCGGTATCGTGGATATTGCGCCCACCGTGGCCCGTACCCTTGGCTTTGATATGCCGGATACGGATGGCCGCGTAGTGGAAGAAATCCTCCGGTAATCCGATGGCGCGTGCAGAAAGAGAAACATGGAAAGAGGGATGCATTATGCCTTTTGTGGATTCCAGAGAAATGCTTGTACGGGCCCGCGATGGAAGGTACGCCGTTGGCGCATTCAACGTCGAAAACATGGAGATGGCGCAGGCCGTCGTCATGGCGGCGGAAAAGATGCGGGCTCCGGTGATGATTCAAACCACGCCCGGCACGCTCAAATATGCTGATGCGATGCTTTTTGCCGGAATGGTAAGCCGTTTGGCCGCGGCCGCGACGGTTCCCATCGCACTGCATCTGGACCATGGGGACAGCTTTGACCTGGCGCGCTACTGCATCGGCCAGGGATATACCTCCGTAATGATTGACGGTTCCAAACTGCCGTTTGAGGAAAATGTGCGGCTCTCGCGCAGCGTGGTGGAAATGGCCGGGGATGTGCCGGTGGAGGCGGAGCTGGGCACCGTGGGCGGCAAGGAGGATACGCACGAAGCATCGGCCTCCTATACGGACCCGGATCAGGCGGCCGAATTTGTGCGGCGTACGGGGATTTCCAGCTTTGCGCCCGCCATCGGAACAGCACATGGCGTATACAAAAGCGATCCGAAGGTGGATGTGCAGCTGCTGGAAAAGATCGCCTCGCTGGTGAGCATTCCCCTGGTGCTGCACGGCACCAGCGGCGTGCCGGACAAAACGGTACGCGCCTGCGTTGAACGGGGAATCAGCAAGGTCAACTACGCCACGGATTTGCGCATCGCCTTTACCGGCGGCGCCAGGGCGGGCATGGAGGCGAACCCGAAGGCTTACGATCCCAAAAAATATCTGGGCGGCGCGCGGGATGCGGTGATGAACCGCGTATGCGAGCTCATCTGCGTGTGCGCAAGCGAAGGAAAGGCGTAACATGGGCAGCTATCTCCTGGGAATCGATATTGGCACTTCGGCATGCAAAACGGCGCTGTTTCACGCCCGGGGCGGCGCCGTCGCCGTGAGGGAATGTCCGTATGGCGTCAGCTATCCCCAACCGGGCTGGGCGCAGCAGGACCCCGACGATTGGTGGAAGGCGACCGTAAGCGGCATTTGCGGAGTGCTTGAGGAAAGCGGCGTCCGTGCAGCCGATATCGCCGGAATCGGCGTAGACGGGCAGAGCTGGGCGATGGTTGCCGTCGATAAAAACGGAGATGTTTTGCATCCGTCCCCGATATGGACAGATACCCGAGCCGGCGAAGAATGCGCGCAGATGATGCGGGCCGTCGGCGAAGAAACATGGTTTGGCTGCTCCGGCAATGCCGTAACGCCCGGACATACCATGCCCAAGGTGCTGTGGCTGAAAAACCATTTTCCTGACGTGTATGCGCGTGCGGAAAAGGTGCTCCAATCCAACAGCTACATTGTCTACCGGCTCACCGGCAGCATGACGCAGGACCTGTCCCAGGGCTATGGATGGAACTGCTTCGACATGGAACGGGGGGGATGGAATGCTGCGCTGTGCCGGGAGGCAGGCATCCGGCCGGAGCTGCTGCCACAGCTGTATGAATGCAGCGAAACGGCAGGGCGGCTTACCCGGCAGGCGGCTGCGCTGACCGGGCTGTGCGAGGGCATGCCTGTGGTGGCGGGCGGCTTGGATGCGGCCTGTAGCACGCTGGGGGTTGGCGTCATCCATGCCGGAGAAACGCAGGAACAGGGCGGTCAGGCCGGAGGCATGAGCATTTGCATGGACACCTGTTCTCCGGTGCGGAGCCTAATTCTAAGCAGGCATGTGGCGCCTCGCCGGTGGCTGCTACAGGGCGGCACCACGGGCGGCGGCGGCGCGCTCAAGTGGTTCCGTGAGCAGCTTTGCCCGCAGATGAGTTTTGCCTCCATGAGCGAAGCCGCGGCGGAAGCTCCCTGTGCTGGAGAAGTGGTTTTTCTGCCCTACATGGCGGGCGAGCGGAGTCCCTTGTGGAACCCTGACGCGCGCGGCGTATTTTTCGGCTTGAGCTTTGCCACCACCCGCGGGCAGATGATTCGTGCGGTGATGGAGGGCGTGGCGTTTTCCCTCAGGCATAACCTGGATACCGCCGAAGCGGCCGGGGTATGCGTCGGCACGCTTCGGGCAACCGGGGGAAGCTGCAACAGCCCCACATGGATGCAGATTAAAGCGGATGCAACGGGACGCCGCATTGAGGTGCCGCAGGCGCAGACGGCGGCCTCCTGGGGGGCCGCTATTCTGGCCGGGATGGGCAGCGGCGTTTTTGGAAGCTGGGAGGAAGCTGTCGGCGGCATCCAGGTGACGCGCAGCTATGAACCTGAAGCAAAGCGTATCGGCGTTTATGAAGAGCAATATCAAAAATATCTGCGGCTCATCGAGACGCTGGACCCGCTGATGCATCAAGAATCAGGAGAGACTGAAAGGAGCAGGAAATGATGAAAGCTGCTGTGCTGCATGGAAACCGCGACCTTCGCTATGAAGAATGGGAGACGCCGGTGTGCGGTCCAGACGATGTAAAGGTACGCGTGCGCGCCGCCGGTATCTGCGGAAGCGACGTGCCGCGTGTACTTCATAATGAGGCGCATTTTTATCCGATTGTGCTGGGGCACGAATTCAGCGGCGATGTTGTGGAAGTGGGGAGCAACGTGACCACTTTGCAAATCGGTGATACCGTGAGCGGCGCGCCGCTTCTGCCCTGCATGAAATGCAGCGACTGCCAGCAGGGAAACTACTCGCTGTGCAGACATTACAGCTTTATCGGAAGCAGGAAACAGGGCAGCTTTGCCGATTATGTGGTCATGCCGCAGCAAAACGCGGTAAAGTACAATCCGTCCATTCCCTACGAGCAGGCCGCCATGTTCGAACCCTCCACCGTAGCGCTGCACGGCGTGCTCCAGGGCAATTACAGGGGCGGCGGCAACGTGGCCGTAGTAGGATGCGGAACCATTGGTATCTTTACCGCGCAATGGGCCAGAATTTTCGGCGCCAGGCAGCTGGTTGTGTTCGACGTGGACGATAGCCGCCTGCAACTGGCCAAGCGTATGGGAGCCGACGAAACCATCAATACCAGGGAAGAAAACTGGCGGGAAAGGGCCATGGAGCTTACCGATGGCGCGGGATACGACCATGTGTTTGAAACCGCCGGCAACCCCGTGACGGACCTGATGTGCTTTGAACTTGCGGGAAACAAGTCCCATGTCACCTTTATCGGCACGCCGCATACAAACCTTACCTTTACCCCCCGTCAGTGGGAAAATGCCAACCGCAAAGAGTTTTACCTCACCGGCAGCTGGATGAGTTATTCTGCGCCCTTCCCAGGCAAGGAATGGCAACTTACGGCCCACTATTTTGGTACCGGCGAACTCAGGTTTGACCCGGCATTCATCTACCGCACGTATCCCATGAGCCAGGCATGGGAGGCTTTCCAGCTCTTTGATGCGCCCCAGAATGTGCACGGGAAAGTAATGCTTGTAAATGAATGAGGTAAGCCATGATTTTGACAGTAACGTTGAACGCTTCCATCGACAAGATGTATCTGCTGCCCTCCATCCAGCCCGAAACGGTGATGCGCGTGCGCGAAGTGCACAATTCATCGGGCGGGAAGGGACTCAACGTAAGCCGGGTGGCCGCAAATCTGGGGGAAAAGGTCGTTGCCATGGGGTTTACCGGAGGGATGAACGGGCGGTATCTGGAGTCGCTGATAACAGAGCCCGAAATCGAGCCGGCTTTTACCCATGTGGAGGCCGAAACGCGCTGCTGCATCAACTGCTGGGATGCGTCCGCCGCCAGATCTACGGAATATCTGGAGCCTGGAGCTCCGGTTACGGGAGAAGAGACAGATCGCTTTTTCAGCGATTTTGACGGCAGGCTTCCCCAGGCAAGCGTGGTGGTGGTCAGCGGCAGCGCGCCTCAGGGTGTGCCGGACGACGCCTATGACCGGATCATCCGCCGGTGCAGGGAGGTGGGCGTTCCCATACTTCTGGATACCAGCGGAAAAAGATTGACGCGCGCCCTTGCCGAACGGCCGGACTTGGTCAAGCCCAATCTGGACGAAATCGCTCAGCTTACCGGTAGCGTTCCCCAGAGCCGCGATGAGCAGATGGCGGCAGTGTTAAAGCTGCATGAAGCCGGTATTGCGTATGCGGCCTTGTCATTGGGAGGCGAAGGCGTGTTGCTGGCTTGCGACATGGGCGTTTATGAGGCGTGCCCGCCCCGCATCACGCCTCAAAATACGGTGGGATGCGGCGACAGCATGGTTGCCGGCTTTGCCGTGGGCCTCTCGCGGAAACTGCCGGTGGAGGAATGGCTGCGTATGGCGGTTGCGGTTTCGGCAGCCAATGCGCTCAGCCTCTATACGGGCGATTTTGACATGCGTGATTATGAAACGCTGTATCCGCAAGTTCATATCAGAAAGATTGGATGAGAGCCGTCGATGCCCACGGCGCTGGTATCGCTGGGCTCTGTTGCAGCGCGTTTTAGCCGGACACAGGCTTTGGCGTCCGGCTGTTTCAGCCTTGTTTTATTGTCGACACCATCCAAAAAAGATTGATAAAAGGGATACATAAGACCCAACGATTGATGCTGCCCGATGCTATCTCTTTGGCGCCGCGCAGCCCGCCGATTCTGCGTCCGTTTGCTTTGACGTGCGCCATGCCGCTTTTCACCCTTGTCCTGATGATGACTGGTTTCAGGGTCCAAGCTCGCCGCTGTGGGTGATTTACACTTTTGGAGCGAAAATCTCCCTGCAAAGATCCATGCCTCCTGCTCCTTGGCTTGTGGGGAGCAAGGCAACAGTGGCAGAATGCCGTTGTTCCTCGTTTCATTGCTGGCTTGACGGGGACTGCCAAAGCGCCGTGGCAGGTGCTCCGGCTTTTGCGGGGATGGCTGCAAAAGGAGATCGCATCGAGAAGGATAAAATCACATTTGGCGATTCTCCGGACAACCGACCTTTTTCGGCGGCGCATCTCAAGCTCATCATAGATACGTTGCTGTCCAGCAGATTTTTCCGTAGGTTCATCTGGACATGCCGGTAAGCCTGGCGTGGCTTGCAAGCCGTATGCGAAGGGGCGAAGCGCTGAGATTGCAATGGGGCGATTTGGGTTTTGATGCCGGCTCGATTTCCATTGAACGCAACATAACCTTCAAAGGCAATCTGCCTAGCATTGGAGTGTCAAAAAGCGCGGCGGGTATGGCGTTGAGCGAATTGACGGCGAAATTGACATCCAATATCGCGCGGAAACCCAATGAAAATAAGACTTTTGCGCCCTGTTTTTAAGATGAAAACTGACATGTTGGTTGACAAAACCGCCGATTTCATCAAAACACCCTTGTTTCGAAGGGCTTCAGGGCAAAAAGAAAAGCCTCAAACCGTTATGGTTCAAGGCTTTATCTCTGGTGAGCCCAGGCAATTCAAATCCGAACCTATTTTCTGATCGGTCAATGCGGTTTTGAGGTCATCAAAAGTGATGGTCGTTGTCCCTTTCTTGTAGTTGAAGGTTATCACCATCTTGTCATCGTACAGAAAAATGGCGTTGATAAAAGTGTCAATTAGCATCTTGCGGTGGGGCTTTTGCCGTACATCCAGCTTGCGGAAGCGATGGAGCCAGAAGGTCATAAACTCGGGGCTGACTTTGGGCTTCGCCAGCTTCTCGCAGGCAATCTTGGTTTCCAGTTCCTCTTTCGTGGCCTCCAGTTCTTCCAGACGGCCTTTCGTGGACTTGGTCAAGATTCCCTGTTGGATGGCGTTCAAGAGATTTTGAATGGCTGTGTCCGCCTCCCGCAACTGCTGCTCATAGAGGGGCAGGTTTACATTTTCCCTATCCTGTAAGTCCATCAGCATGGACACGATGGCCTCAATCGCCTTATCGTCCATCACCATCTTCATGGTTTCGGTGACCACCAGATCCTCGATCCATTCCTTGCGGACAGACTTCTTGCGGCAATTGGCGCGCTTCTTTTTCACCGATATACACTTGTAATAGCGGTGAATATTCCCCGTATGGCTGGTACCACTTTCTCCATAGAGATAGGCCTCGCAGTAGCCGCAGAACAACTTCGTTGTCAGCAGATATTCGTCCTCAGCCTTGTGGCGCGCCGGGGCTTTCTTGTTCTTTGCCAGCTTCTCCTGCACCCGTTCAAAGAGATCTTGGGGGACAATGGCTGGAATACCATCCGGCACAACAACGTCTCGGTAGGTGTACTCCCCGATATAGCGGCGATTGTTCAAAAGGTGCTGTACGCTGTTGTAGGTCATCTTCTGACCTCGTGTGTTCTTCACACCCTGCTCGTTGAGCCAGTCACGGATAGCGGTCATGGTGGCTCCCTCGTCATAACGCTGGAATGCCTCCCGGACAAAGGGAGCGGTAAGCGGGTCAATTTGAAAATACTGGTCATTATCAATCAGATAGCCGATAGGACGAGTGCCGCCGTTATACTTGGATTTCAAGGCGTTCTCCGTCATGCCCCGGACTACCTTTTCGGACAGGTCGGCGGAGTAGTATTCGGCATAACCCTCCAGTACGCTTTCCAGAATGATCCCCTCAGCCCCATCGGAAATGACCTCGGTGGCAGACACTACCTTGACCCCGTTCTTTTTCAGAGCGGTTTTATAACGGGCACTGTCATAGCGGTTTCGGGCAAACCTGTCCAGCTTCCAGACAATAATCATATCAAACAGATGCTTGCCGCTGTCTTTGATCATGTGCTGAAATTCCGGGCGGTTATCGGTCTTAGCGGAAAAGGCCCGATCAATGTAGTGGCGCAGGATGGTGATACCGTTCTTCTCGGCAAAGGCAGTACACTCCCGGATTTGGCCTTCAATACTTTCTTCCCGCTGGTTGTCGGAGGAATAGCGGGCGTAGATCACAGCCTTCATTGGTCACCCTCCATCATACGAAACAGGGTTTCTTTCAGCTTCTCGTGCATGGGCGATTGGGGGTCAAAACACATTTCAATGAAACGGCGCATTTCTTCCCGTTCCGGGGCGGCTTTGGGCTTAAATGCGTAGGTAATTCCCTGAGGCTTGTCCGTCCGGGCAAAGATATAATCCAGCGACACATCAAAGTAATCCGCATAGCGGCGGAACAGCGCCACGGGAGGGGTGGACTGGCCATTCTCATAGCGATTGATGCTGGACTGTGTGGAGCCTAGGGCCTCGGCCATTTTTACCTGCGAAAGGCCCAGACTCTCCCGAAGGGCTTTCAAACGCTTACCCACTTCTTTCATGGAACAACCTCCTATACGGGTTGATTTTATTGTAACCCATATATCAAAGGAAAGCAACCCGAAAGCATGATTTTTTATATCCGCTTGCTTCATTCTGGCCCGCAGGTCGAACAAAGAAACGGTACAGGCAAGCCTATACGGGCAGGCCTGCACCGTTTCTTTGGGATTTGTAGGGCTGGAGGATATGGGGCGCAGAATGCGTTTCAAGGCCAACACGCCGACAAAACCGGGGGTTTCCAAAGGGGGCCTATGCCTCCCCTTTGGCACACGACCTTGCTTGCAAGGTGTAGTGTGTTATACCTGCCGGCGTGGCTGACGGGGGAAGCGGGGCGGGCGATGCGGTTTATGTCCTGCTTGGACCGGCAGAAAAACGGGCGGAGGGATTGCCGCCTGGGATGCGCAAGAATGACGGCCGGTTTTGCAGAGTATGGGCAGGGATATGCGACGATATCAACACGACAAATATGCTTATTCTCCTAAGGGTGGGCACGTTCCCCTGTTGCTCCTTGTCCGGCAATTTTAGTCCATGTCTATCGGATTCGCAATGCACTTTCTTTCCATTTACCATCCAGGCCACTTCCTCGTAAGAGATGCTTTGCCAAAATCTTTTCGGCTTCTGTCATACGAGGACCAAAAACAATCTGCATTTGGGAAATGGCTTCCTCGGATAGAGCGACAAAAAACCGCTCATAGGGTGGCTTAGTTGCTGTATTTTCTAAACGGTCAGCAAAATCTCTATGCTTATCAAGAGTGGCGGCCTCCGATTCTTTCATTCCCCATGGAGACATAGAAATCCAATATCGCCATTCTTTTTGAAAACTCCATACTTCACTTTTATATTTCCCCAATTGACCTAGATTATATCGGATTTTGCAGTGATTCTTTTTTGGATTATTTATGTTGAGAATATCAGCATAATCACCAATTGAATCTCCAGATCTTATTTGAGGCCGTAACAGCGCTTCGTCAGATGTGTATGTTACTTGCCATAGTTGAGGAAGATTTGAAACAATTGTCGCTTTATTTTCATCATATACTTTTCTTATGTCAATATACGATGTTGCATCTTCGCTGAAATGAAACTCGCCAGCTCTATAATAATGCTTTTTAAAGGGATAAATCGGCAACTGTATTCTAACCCCATGCATATTTGGCGTATAGAGTTGCCACATTGCAATAGATTCTTGTGCTTCATCCGTCCAGCAGCTGACATATACATATTTCCCGAACAACCCCATATCAGAGGTCTCGGCTTCTTCGATATCGTCCACATTCAGCAGGGTATTAAAACATAGACTTTTGTTTGTAAGGATCAAAGCAAGGGTTTCAAGACTTGTATAGTGGTATAGCGTTTGCGGCATATTTGTCACGGAAATCCACCTCTTTTTCCTCTGCATAACGAATAGCAACTGCTTAGACTATCTGTTTTTTCAACAGATCACACAGAGGCAGCAACTGTTCCAGTTTTTCTACGATGCGCTTTTGCTCGGCAAGAGGAGGGAGGACAATGATAGTATTGGCAATATCACGCATCACCCAATTCTTATTCCCTACGCCTCTTGTGTTATCAGTGACCTGTAATTGTACCATCGGAGAGTTGATTAGAATTTGTAAAAATCTATTGTAAACAAGATGCTGGTTAAATTTTAAAAGAGCCACACTAACAAATAAGGAAAATGGCTTGTCCGTATCAACGATGACAGGTATTCCTGTGCTTCCAACT
>DBFXIC010000326.1:0-4970 GCA_048455095.1 Anaeromassilibacillus sp. | reverse complement strand
ATCAGGACCAGGGACACGCACAAGCAAGCTAAATACTATTGTAAAAACAAGCATAGTTAAAAAAGGACGTAATACGGCCCATAAAATTCCCACAGCTGTCTGCTTGTAGCGAACAACTACATCGCGCCATGTAAGATAATATAGTAACTCATAATTGGTTATAAAGTCGCGGTAATAGTGTCGCCCATGGTTGCCGGGCTCGAGAACAAGTTTATAAGACATCTTGACTCCTAAAAAACTTACAATATCAAAAATTATCTTATATCATTAATGTGTTATAAAAATTAGTTTTAGCATTCGTAAACTTTGATTTATCTTTGTATCGTGCAAACCCATATAGGGTAAACATCATACAAAACCATTATAATGGAGATATCTGTCATTTAAGGCAGTACTAGTATGTTCTGGTTATGTAACATATCGTATTAATTAAAATATAGCTGTAAAGGAGTAGTCTTTCAGAGATGGACATAAATCTTATCTAGTTTGTATCATTAATCACCTTCTGAATATAAGTACTCACCCGCTCGCGGAACAATTCTTCCGAGAACCCCTGTGCATGGGGCTTTAGCCTATCCGCATTCCACGCCGTATCTCCGTTAGACTCAAAACTATTAAGCGTAGCGATTAGGGAATCGGTATTTTGCTGTTCAAAAAATAAACCGGTTTCATCTGGGATAACGGGACGGCCCGCTACGGAGGCTTCCAGTGGAGTAATTCCAAAATTTTCCTCACCTGGAAAGAGAAAAGCCTTGCATTCGGCGTAGATTGCGGGAATAGCTTCACTGGGCACACGCCCCACAAAACGAACAGTCGGGCCCGCCATCTTCTCCAGTTTTTTCCGCTCCGGGCCGTCTCTGGAAACAATGAGGTTCCGTCCAGTCGCGGTGCAGGCTTGTACCGCGAGATCCACCCGCTTGTAACTGACGAGCTCCCCCAGCCAGAGGTAATAGCTTCCGGGTACAGGTTGCCCCAATACATTTTTGAGCTGTGACATATCCAGGTTCGCGAAGGCGGAGACATCCACGGGTGGATGGATGACGGTGGACTCACGCCCCTCCAACGTTTGACCCGACATTGCACTGCCCGAGAGTTGGCAATGATGTGATCGACCCGCTGGGCAGAAGCATAATCCCACAGACGCAGGCGATGGAAGAGCGGGCGCATGAGAAAACGCGTCACTGGTCCAGTAGATTCTAGGTAATCTTGATAAGAATCCCATAGATAGAGCATTGGAGAATGGCAGTAGCATATGTGCGGCGTGTCGGCCCTTGTGATGACGCCTTTGGCGGGACCGGATTCGCTGGAAATAACCAGATCGTAACCGCGCAGGTCGAGTTGTTCCAGCGCTAAGGACATTAACGGAAGATACTTCTGGTAATGCTTGATGCTTCCTGGAAGCTTCTGGATAAACGTCGTATGGATAGGATGCGCAAGCAACGTCTGTGACAGCGCTTCAGGCCGCACGACATGCGTGTAGATATCAGCCTTTGGGAACATCCTGCAAAACGATTCGAGGACTCTTTCACCGCCGTGCATGCCAGTAAGCCAGAAATGAATAATGGCTATTCGTAGCTGCGACAAGTCTTTTCCGTCCATAGCGCGTATCCTCATGGCCGTCATGCGGTATCACTTCCATGCCTCGGCAACGCGCTCCGGAAGTGAAGCAAGATAGTCGCCATAACCAGACTTTTTCAACGGAGCCGCAAGCTTCAGAAGCTGTTCAGTCGAAATATACCCTTTTCGCCATGCGATTTCCTCAAGACAGGCAACCTTGAGCCCCTGACGGGTTTCAATGGATTGCACAAAGCTCCCCGCCGCCATGAGAGAATCGTGCGTTCCTGTATCCAGCCACGCGATCCCGCGTCCCATCAGTTCCACATGTAAATGACCCGTTTCAAGATAGGCTCGGTTCACATCCGTAATTTCCAGCTCGCCGCGTGCGGAAGGGGAAATTGAACGCGTGATGTCCATAACATTCTGATCATAGAAGTAGAGCCCGGCTACGGCATAGCTGGACTTCGGAGATTGCGGCTTTTTCTCCAGAGAGCAGATATGCATGTTTTCGTCAAACTCGACAACACCATAGCGCTCTGGATCGCTCACATGATACCCGAAGATAGTTGCGCCGTCTTTCTGTTCGCGGGCACGGACAAGCAGGTCTTCAAGGCCATTCCCAAAGAAAATATTATCGCCGAGAATCAGGCACGTATGTCTTCCCCGGATAAAATCTGCTGCAAGGAGAAATGCCTGCGCTATGCCTTCAGGTTTTTCTTGAATAACATATTCAAAAGAACACCCCCACTGACTGCCGTCTCCAAGAAGCTTGCGATACTGCCATACATCGTCTGGAGTCGTAATGATGGCAATCTCACGGATACCGGACAGCATGAGCACAGACAGAGGATAATAAATCATCGGCTTGTTGTAGATGGGCAAAAGTTGCTTGCTGACGCTCAACGTCAGGGGATGCAACCTTGTCCCGGAACCGCCAGCCAGCAAGATACCTTTTCGAGAAACCTTGTTATCCTCTCCTTACTCCATCTTCATCTGGTCAGTTTGAATGGCAAGCCCCCTTCAGGGGATGGAATAATTTACCCGGCGCGCTTCTGCCCAATAAGCATGTATGCTCATAGCCGGATTTTATCGTCCCGCGTAATTGACCTGCATCCTTCTACGGTACTCACCGCTCTGGATATTCCTTACCCAAGCCTCATTGTCAAGATACCACAAGACGGTTTCTCTCAGGCCTTCTTCAAACGTGTGTGTGGGATGCCAGCCGAGTTCCGAGGACAATTTTGCGCAGTTGATCGCATAGCGGAAATCGTGTCCGGAGCGATCCGTCACGAATGTAATAAGATCTGCGTATGGGCCTTCGCTAGAAGGGCGCACAGAATCGAGTACGTCACAGATGCCGTGAACGACCTGAAGGTTGGTGCGCTCGGAGTTGCCGCCGATGTTATAAGTTTGTCCCACCCGGCCCGCTTCAAGCACGCGTTGAATCGCGGAACAATGATCCTCTACATGAAGCCAGTCACGGATATTGGAACCGGTTCCATATATAGGTAACGTCTTGCGGGCCATTGCATTGAGCGTAACCAGCGGAATAAGTTTTTCAGGGAATTGGCGCGGGCCATAGTTGTTTGAGCAGTTGGTGATCAGCGCGGGAAAGTCGTAGGTTTCGTGGAAAGCCCGGACAAAATAGTCACTGGAAGCTTTTGAAGCGGAATAAGGGCTGTTGGGGCTATACGGCGTTGTTTCCGTAAAGGCCGGATCGCCGGGTTGCAACGCTCCGAATACCTCGTCCGTGGAGATATGGAGGAAGCGAAAGGCGGTTCTTTTGTCAGCATCCAATTCGTCCCACCAAATTTTGGCGGTACGCAAAAGCGCACACGTTCCGAGGACGTTGGTATGCACAAAGGCTTCCGGATCGGTAATCGAACGGTCCACATGGCTTTCGGCAGCAAAGTTGACCACAGCGTCTGGCTGGTAGGTTTTAAGCAGATGCTCTACAAGCTCGGCGTTGCCGATGTCGCCGTGCACGAAAATATGCCGAGGATTATCGGACAGCGAGGCGAAATTCTCGGGATTACCGGAGTAGGTGAGTTTGTCCAGATTGATAACCGTATCCCCGGCCCCACAACGGGCAAGGACGTAACAGGAGCCGATGAAGCCGGCACCGCCGGTAACAAGGAGGGTTGCCATAAAATTCCTCGTGATTATCAAAATGCGACAACGTCAGTTATGACAGATGCACTATTCATGCCGAACCGGGCAGACTGCTGCCCCAGAAAGGGTACAATAAAAATAGGGGCGCTTCCTGCTTTTCCTACGTTTATATAATGGGAGCGTAAAATTCTGAAATTCAGGACTGCCTATTATCCTGAATATAGCGTCCCAAAGCAACCTTGTGCTTGTAGCTGCCTATAATCGTCTTGATATTCCATCGGGGATAACAGCGAACGGGTTCTTCTGGGCGATCAGAACCGACTTTACCAGTTTATCCATAGTTTTGTATTATAATAAAATAATTTAAATATGTTATAAATAAAAATCAAATTATAGAGAGTTAGAAATGTCTTTCTAGCCATGAAAAAAGGACTCAGATTTTTACATCCAAGTCCTTGATTCCATATCTGGTGCGCCCGGCGCGATTCGAACGCACGGCCTTTAGCTCCGGAGGCTAACGCTCTATCCGACTGAGCTACGGGCGCGGAGTTTCCCCGGAAGGGGACACTACAGAGTTGGGAAGCTAGCTCTTGTGCCGCGTCCTGTCAAGCTGTATGCTCCGGTACCGGGAGCGTGCTGCGGCTCGTTTGGTGTCGGAGCCGTGTTTTTGTGTCCATCCGTTTGTTACGCTTCCCCTTCTTTTTCTTTATCTTAAGGAGTATTCCATGAGCGTTTCCGTTACTTGGTACGGTCATTCCAATTTTAAGGTTTCTTGCGGCGACGTGACTGTTTTCATAGATCCCTTCTTCACGCATAACCCTTCCTGCCCCGTGACGTGGAATGAGGCTGGAAAGCCGGATTTGGTGCTCGTCACCCATGATCACGGCGATCATACGGGTGACGCCGTGGCGATCTGCAAAAGCAGCGGCGCAACCTGCGGCTGCATCGTCGGCACGGCCGAACGCCTGATCGACGCCGGGATGCCGCAAGCCAGCATTCCCGCCGGGATCGGCTTCAATATCGGGGGCACCATCGAAGTGAAGGGCGTCCGGGTCACCATGACGCAGGCGTTCCATACTTCGGAATCCGGGGCCCCCGCAGGGTACGTCGTGACCATGCCGGACGGCTTTACCTTCTATCACGCGGGCGATACCGGCCTCTTCTCCTCGATGGAGCTGATAGGTTCGCTGTATCCGCTGGATTTGGCACTGTTGCCCGTGGGCGGCTTCTTCACGATGGACGGGTTGCAGGCCGCCCATGCCGCGCGTCTGCTCAAGCCCAAGGCCGTGATCCCCATGCAC
>DBFXIC010000325.1:0-4555 GCA_048455095.1 Anaeromassilibacillus sp. | reverse complement strand
GTGCATGTGTGACGACAGGATAAGCGCAATTGATAGCGAGGCTGACCGGAGCGCGGAAAAATCGCCGGATAGCCTGATTCGGTTTACCCGTTACACAGGCTCAGAAAGGCGATTTATCGTAGCAGCAAATAAAAATATTGTTAGTCTTTCACCGAAAATATACTGTTTTGATAGGATATATAATAAGGAGGAACTTCCAATGAATACATATCAAATTGTCCTTTTAAAAGGTGACGGAATTGGTCCTGAAATCGTGGATCAGGCGGTCAAGGTACTGGACAAAGCCGGCGAAAAATTTGGCTTTGCGATCCATTATGAGGAAGCCCTATTGGGCGGAAGCGCGATCGACGCGACCGGCACCCCTTTGCCGCAGGAGACCATCGATAAGTGCAAAGCGGCGGATTCCACGCTGCTGGGCGCGGTGGGCGGCCCCAAATGGGATACCCTCCCGGGCGACCAGAGGCCGGAAAAGGGCCTGCTGGGCATCCGCGGCGCTCTGGGTCTGTTTGCAAACCTGCGTCCGGCGGTCATTTTTGACGAGCTGCGCGACGCATCCCCGCTCAAGGCGGAGATTATCGGCGGCAAGCTCGATGTGATGGTTGTGCGCGAATTGACCGGTGGCATCTATTTTGGAGAGCGCGGCCGCAAAGAGGTCGACGGTGTTCCTGCCGCCTACGATACGGAGATGTACACCGTGCCGGAGATTGAGCGCATTGCGCGCGTTGCCTTTGATATGGCCCGTAAGCGCGGCAAGAAGCTGTGCAGTGTGGACAAGGCGAATGTGCTGGAATCCTCCCGCCTGTGGCGCGCTACCGTCGCCCGCATCGGTGCGGAAGAGTTTCCGGATGTAGAACTCAGTAATATGTATGTGGACAACTGCGCGATGCAGCTGGTGCGCAATCCGCAGCAGTTCGACGTGATTGTCACCTCTAATATCTTCGGCGACATCCTCTCCGATGAGGCTTCCATGATCAGCGGCAGCATCGGCATGCTGGCATCCGCCAGCCTGGGATCGGGAAAATCCGGCCTGTATGAGCCGATCCATGGCTCCGCACCGGACATCGCGGGCACCGGCAAAGCCAACCCGTTGGCGACGATTCTCTCCGTGGGCATGATGCTCAAGTATTCGCTGGACCAGCCGCAGGCAGCCCAGGCCATTGAGAATGCGGTATCCGCGGCTTTGAAGCAGGCACGTACGCCGGATATCGCGGCGGAGGGACTGCGCACGGTCACCTGTTCGGAAATGGGCGATTTGGTGTGCAGTCTGCTGTGAGGATATGTTGACGAGTTGGAGCGATTAAAAGAGTGGAACAGAAAGCTTTGACCTTTCAGAAGGGCTTGAAGGACGGTATGCCCATCTGTTTGGGATATCTGAGCGTATCTTTTGCCTTTGGCATTATGGCCACGCAGGGCGGTTTGCCCGTTTGGGTAGCGTTGCTGATCTCCATGACGAATTTGACCTCTGCGGGACAGGTGGCCGGGACACAGCTGATTTTGGCGGGTGGGATGTATGTCGAGATTGCGGTCACGACATTCATCATCAATATCCGCTATATGCTGATGTCGCTTTCACTTTCGCAGAAGGTGGATGCAAAAATGACGGACCTGCAGCGTTGGGTACTGGCCTTTGGCATCACGGACGAAATTTTTGCGGTTGCGGTGCAGCAGGAAAAGGCGGTCAACGCCAAATATCTTTCCGGGCTGATCATCACGCCGTACGTGGGCTGGGTGTTGGGGACGCTTCTCGGCGCGACGGCGACGGGCCTGCTGCCGGATTCCCTGCGCAATGCGCTTGGAATCGCCATCTATGGCATGTTCATTGCCATCATCATTCCGCCCGCATGTAAAGCAAAGCCCATCGCAATGGTGGTGCTGCTTTCGACTATCCTGAGCTGCTGCTTTAAGTGGCTTCCGATCCTGAACCAGATTTCCACTGGCTGGGTAATTATCATCTGTGCGGTTGTGGTGTCCGCCTATGCGGCAGCGCGCTATCCGGTGGATGATGAGCCGGCGCCGGAAAAGGCAGGTGAAACAGGATGACTTTCGACTTGCAGCGGGTTCTGATTTCCGTGGCGATCATGGCGGGGGTGACCTATATCATCCGCGTACTGCCGCTGGCGATCTTTAAGAAGAAGATACAGGACCGGTTTGTCCGTTCCTTTTTGGCCTATGTGCCGTATGCGGTGCTGGCGGCCATGACTTTCCCGGCCATCCTGTTTTCTACAGCCGACGTGGTAACCGTGCAGAGCATCATCAGTGCGGCGGCCGGATTGGCTGTGGCGCTGGTGCTGGCCTACAAGGACAAGGGGCTTCTTACCGTAGCTGTGGGGGCGACGGCAACCGCCTTCTTGGTAGAACAGATTATAAGAATTTTTTCGGTATAAAAAAGGAAAAGTGGACGATGCGCGCGGCTCGTCCACTTTTCTTTTTTATTTCTGGATTTCTTTCCAAAATAGCATTCGTATGTACGCAACCTTTTAGAGCGGCTATCGAGCGAAATTCCGGAAAAGGCATATGTTTGTCATGCACGTTGGTGTCTAGAAAAACGGTTTGACGGAGAAAGCCGCCTAAGGTGGGCCTTACATGTGGAACTTTGAAATGCATTGCGTTTTTCAATAACCGAACGATCCGTCGAGCGATTCGTCATTCTCAATCCAATCCGATACGGGAACCGTGATAAAGTGCTGTTTATCCATGCGGATGACGACGCGGGCAATCCCGGCGTTGATGATCTGCCGTTTACACATGGAGCAGCTGGAGGCGTTTTCCACATACTCGCCCGTTTTTGCATCTTTTCCCACGAGGTACAGCGTGGAGCCGATCATGTCCCGACGCGCGGCGCTGATGATCGCGTTGGCTTCCGCGTGCACGGCGCGGCAGACCTCGTAGCGTTCCCCGCGCGGAATGCCGAGCGCCTCCCGAATGCAGATTCCGGTATCGATGCAGTTTTTGCGGCCGCGCGGCGCGCCGTTGTATCCGGTGGAGACGATTTCATCGTTGTGTACGATGATGGCGCCAAAATTTCGGCGCAGGCAGGTGCCGCGTTCGGCGACGGTCTCTGCGATGTCAAGGTAGTAGTTTTCTTTATCTGTACGAACCAATGTATTCCCTCTTTTCTTCTGCAGATTTTGTCAATTCCTATGATAGAGGATTTTCGCCTTAGAATCAATGGCGTTGCAAGAATTTCTATGTTATAATAACCTCACGCCGTAAGCGGAAGCCAACGTCGCAGAGGCTTGTTGCCTTCCGACGGCTGAGAGAGCATTGAAATGGTGACCTTGCATTTGGCTTTTACATGGTGCAACCGGTTTATCGGTTTGGTGGCTTTCACTTTTCAGCTTGTTATAATAACCTCACGCCGTGACCGGAAGCCAACGTCGCAGAGGCTTGTTGCCTTCCGACGGCTGAGAGAATATTGAAATCGCGGGCTTGTGGCAAAATTTTATCGGGGTGAAGCTGGTGGGCATTCCAATGATTAAACTACATTTATGTTATAATCTTTTCGCACTTGAATGACAAGGTTTTGCCGCTGGTGCGACCGCATAAAATATTTCGCCTTCATGGCGTTCGGAGGTTGCTGTTTTGCAAGAATCATATAAATTGTCGGACCCTTCTGCGATTAAATCGCTGCTCGCGCAGCACGGGTTCACCTTTTCCAAATCCCTGGGGCAGAATTTCCTGATCAATCCCTCGGTGTGTCCGCGTATGGCGGAGGAATGCGGCGCGGGACCGGGTGTGGGGGTGCTAGAGATCGGCCCCGGAATCGGCGTGCTGACCGTGGAGCTTGCGAAGCGCGCAGAAAAAGTGGTGTCCATTGAGTTGGACAAGCGCTTACTGCCCGTGCTCGCAGAGACGCTCGGGGCATATCCAAATGCAAAGGTTGTTAACGACGATGTCCTCAAAGTGGACTTGCAGCGTCTTTTGCTGGAAGAGTTTCCCGGTATGGAGGTGGTGGTGTGTGCCAATCTACCGTATTATATCACTTCCCCGGTTATTATGCGGCTGTTGGAAGAGCGGCTGCCTATCTCCGCGCTGACGGTGATGGTACAGAAAGAGGCCGCGCAGCGTCTCTGTGCCCAGCCGGGCACCCGCGCATGCGGCGCGGTGAGCGTGGCCGTGCAGTATTATGCGGAGCCGCGCGTGCTGTTCCAAGTATCCCGCGGAAGTTTCCTTCCCCCGCCGAATGTGGATTCTGCGGTGATCCGTCTGGATGTGCGGGAGCAACCGCCGATCGCTGTTCCGGATGAACGGCGCTTTTTTGCGCTGGTCAAGGCGGCGTTCGGCCAGCGGCGCAAGACCATTTTAAATGCCGTTTCTGCGGGCCTGTCGCTTCCAAAAGAACAACTTTTAAAGGCCTGTGAAAATGCGGGGATTCCCCCAACAGCTCGGGCGGAGCAGCTCCATATGGAGCAGTTGGCTGCCCTTTGCCGTGCAATAGATGCAAAGTAACAGGAGGGATATGCGATGTCTGACCATAAACTCGCCTTTATCTTTTTTGAAATCGGCATGATCCTCTGTGTAGTGGCGATGATCCTTGGCCCAGTCGGGATTGACG
>DBFXIC010000324.1:0-15670 GCA_048455095.1 Anaeromassilibacillus sp. | reverse complement strand
TGTGTAACTCTCGACTTTTTGTTCTTGTAGAGGTATACTATCTATATAGTATAAGTGTATTCTACCTATATGGAAAGGAGGATGTTATGCCAGTAACTGAGAAAAAGTACCCGGATTGGGTTCAGAAGCATCGGACAAAAGGAACTACCGTGAAGAAAAGAGGCGATTCGTATTATCTCTATAAAAGAACATCCCGACGCGTGAAAGGAAAAAAGTATCCGCAGCCAGTAGATACTTATATCGGTGTGATTACTCCGGAAGGAGTGATACAAAGCAATAAAAGAAAAGTAGATTTAACAGATGCAGAAGTATGGGAATACGGATTTTCAAAAGCCGTCTGGGAGCTGTGTCCGGATGATTGGAAAAAACCGTTGGGGGATGACTGGCAGGATGTACTTTCCATTATTCTTCTAAAACAGTCCCCAACCTCTTATATCCAAAAAACACGGATGATGAAAAAAGAATCAGATTTCCGATATCAGTTTGCAGCCCAGACAGCGTCCCTGTCCCGCAGAATCTATAAAAAACGGGGCATTAGTCTGGAAGAATTACGTCAGTTAGGGACTATCTATTTAGTATGCCTGGATAAAACGGAAATCATTTCAAAAATTAATGAGGAACAGCAGGGACTTCTGGAGAAAATACAGGTGGCATTGGAAATGTGCTGAAAGGACGGTTCTGACAGAAAAGCTGATCCATTATTTCAGACAGATTCCGGATTATCGATGCGGCAGAGAGAAAAGACACGATCTTGCAGAAATGCTGGTATGTGTCACCCTCGGATTCCTTTGTGGCCGGACAACGATCCGCAGGAGCCTGAAATGGTGCAAAACCCATCTGGAAGAGCTGCGGAAACATATGAAATTAAAATACGGGATTGCCTCACCTTCCACCATTACCCGGATGCTGTGTGGCATTGATGAGGAATTAGCTTTGTATGCTTTTATGGAGTGGGTCGGCGAGATTGTGGACTCCAGGAATACCCATCTTGCTGTTGATGGGAAAGCCTTGTGTGGTGCAACGGAAAAAACGAAAGGTGAGACAACCCCGATGCTGCTGAATGTAGTAGAAACGGTTCGGGGACTGATGCTTGCACAGCTTCCGGTAGATTCAAAGACGAATGAGATTACGGTGATTCCTGAATTATTAAAGCTTCTGGATATCAGTGGGAGCATTGTAACGATTGATGCTGTTGGGACACAGACTGCAATCATGGAACAGATTCATGAACAGGGAGGACATTTTGCGCTGACAGTAAAGAAAAACCAGCCAGAGGCTTATGAGGAGATTCATACGTTCATGGATAAACTGGAGGCGGCAGATGTCCAAAGGAAAAAAGGCGAAGTTTTGGATTCTGGGATGAGGGAGTATCTTGAGAAATATGAAGAAATCATCCGGATAGAAAAAAACCGGGACAGAAATGAGTATAGGACTTGCCAGATATGTAAAGATGCCTCAAATCTGACCAAAAGCCAAAAAGAATGGCCGCACGTTCAAAGTATTGGGCGGATCAAGCAGGTAAGAATACCCAGCGAAAAAGACAGCCATGGGAATGATGTAACTCCATCAAAGGAAGAGTTTTTGGAAAAAGGCTCCAGAAGAGTCCCGGCTCCTTCTGCCGAAGAGGGGACTGGGAAAGATGTCCAGTGTACGGCACTGATATCAGACCTGATCCTTACGGCAGAGGAGTTGGGAAGCATAAAAAGAATGCACTGGTCAATAGAGAACCGGCTCCATCATGTGCTGGACGATACATTCAGGGAAGATCGTTCGCCAGCCAAAAAGTCCCGAAACAACCTGTCACTCATCAGAAAATACGCATACAACATCTTACGCCTGGCGATGTACGAGACAGGTCTGGCAGATATAATGACAGAAATGATGGACTGCTTTTGTGACAATGCCGCCTTGCGGGAACGGTATGTATTTCAAGGGATAGCCAGTCTGTATTGACTATATAGAAAGAATACCACTGAAAAAAAGTCCTGTAAAGGGATATAGAGTTAGTTTGCGCTTTTTTACAGGGCTAATTAATTGGAAACAAAATGAGAGATGTGATAACAAGATTGTAATAAGTTAGATCTGCTCATGGATAGTTCATGAAACAACCCTGTTCGCTTGCCGTCTACGCTTGAAACGATTCAGATATTTGTATATAATATTTGTACAGATTGTTACTCGTACGGAGGTGTTGACCATGCCAAAACCGAAATGGAACCTGAATACCATTTACATATCTGAGCGGCTGCAAGAGAGCCTGCGGCCGATTTCCCGCTGCGCTATGACGACCGTGGTCGCGCCCATGGGCTACGGAAAGACCACGGCGGTGAACTGGTATCTGGGTGAGCGCGCCAAGGCGGAAACCTTGAAAATCATCCGCATCAGCATATACTCCGGCAACCTCGCCATCTTCTGGAAAAGCGTACAGGAGGCGTTTGCCCACGCAGGTTTCCCCTTTCTGCGGGAATACCCCTGCCCCACGGACGCAGCGGGCGGCGGACTGCTGGTGGATGACCTCTGCCATGTGTTGGCGGGAGAAACATCCTGCTACATCTTCATTGACGATTTCCACCTGCTGACGGACAGACGCGCCTCGCTGTTTCTTTGTATGCTTGCAAACAGGCTGCCCATCAATGTGCATTTGATCGTCGCCAGCCGGGATCGTTTTCTGCCCGCTGCGGAGACGGTGCGGCTGGGAGCAAAGGTCTATCAGATCGGCACGGAGCAGCTGCGCCTGAACCACACGGAGCTCGCCGTCTATGCCCATCGCTGCGGAACAGCGCTTTCCGAAGCGCAGATCGAAAGCCTTCTCTATTCCAGCGAGGGTTGGTTCTCCGCCGTATATTTGAATCTGCGAACGCTCTCCGAGCGCGGCGTGCTACCCAGCCGCGATTCTGACATCTACGCCACCTTTACCGCCGCCATGATCGATCCCCTTCCGGAAAAACAGCGGGAGTTTCTCGCTGTCATGGGACTTGCTGATGAATTTACCGTTGAAATGGCGCAGTGCGTCACAGGCAACGGGGACGCGGGGCAAATTCTCTCTGTGCTGACGGAGCAGAACGCCTTTGTCACGCACCTGCCGGACGGTGTGACCTATCGCTTTCACCACATGATGAAGGAGTGCGCCGAATGTTGCTTCTTGGCAATGGAAGCTGAAACACAGCGGCTCTATTGGGAGCGCTTCGGCCTCTGGTATGAGCAGCACCGGCAGTATCTCCATGCCATTGCCGCTTACAGGAAGAGCGAGAATTACGACGCGCTGCTGCGCGTCATCCGCAGCGATGCGGGCATTTTGCTTGCGTCGCTGAAGCCCGAGGACGTACTCGACGCGCTGGAAAAATGCCCCGCCGAAACGCTCAAGGCCTATCCTTTCGCCATTCTGGTACTGATGCGCCGGATGTTCACATGGCGGCAAATCCCAAAAATGCTGGAGCTGAAGGCGCTGCTGCTAACGGCCATCGAGGAGCACCCGGAGCTGTCCGAAGAAGAACGCGGCAACCTGCTGGGCGAATGCGACCTCATTCTGAGTTTTCTCTGCTACAACGACATCAGCGCCATGAGCCGCCTGCACCGCAGCGCCAGCGTGCAGATGTCCCGCCCCGCCATCAGCATCCAGAATAGCGGTGGCTGGACTTTTGGCTCGCCGTCCGTTCTAATGATGTTCTACCGCGCACCGGGAGAACTCGAAAGCGAGCTTGCCGAGATGGACGAGTGTATGCCCCATTACTATAAGGTCACCAACCACCACGGGCAGGGCGCGGAGACCATCATGCGCGCCGAGGCGCTGTTCTGCCAGGGCCGCTTCACCGATGCGCACATCGAACTGGAGCGTGCCTATGCGCAGGTCAAAGACAACGGGCAGATCAACATGGCACTCTGCTGCGACTTTCTGTCGTGGCGGCTCTCGCTGCATACCGATGTGGAGCAGCGCTATACCTTTGAGGAGCGATACGCGGCGCTGCTGCGCTATCACGATGCCTCATGGATCAACCTTTGGAACGCCACCAGTGCCTATTACCATGCGCTGCGGGGTGAAACGGACAGTATCCCTGAAATCTTTTCGCAGCACCGGCTCTCTGATATCAATATGCTTGCGCCGGGTAAGCCTATGATGGAAATGATCGAAAACCAGGTGTATCTTGCCCAAGGTGCTTATGTCCGGGTGGTGGGGTATAGCGCAGAGCTGCTGCCGGTCTGCGAAGCCATGCACTATGCGCTGGTGGCGCTGCACCTACGCATCCAGACAGCGGTAGCCTATGAGAAATTGGGCAAGAGCGAGGAAGCCCACGCATGGCTGAGAAAGGCACTTTCCGACGCCGAACCGGACGGTCTTGTGATGCCGTTTGTAGAAAACTATGATATCCTGAAGCCTCTGTTGGAACGGGAGGTAAAAAATGACCTGCTCTCAAAAATCATTGAGCTTGGCGAAGCGGCAACGGCGCGAAACGCAGCCGGCACGCGCCCGGCAGCCTTCGACGTGCTGACACCGCGGGAATTTGAGATCGTGGAGCTGATGGCGCAGCGCCTCAGCAACCGCGAGATCGCGGAACAGCTCTTTCTCTCCGAGGGGAGCGTCAAGCAGTATGTCAACCAGATCTATTCCAAGCTTCATATCGAGGGCGACACCCGAACCAAACGAAAGCTGCTTGCCGAGCTGCTCAGATAAAAGACCTAACCTTTGGTTAATGGTTATCCCATAGGATCCACCGTACAATGTTTGTACGGTGGATTTTTATTTTTGCGGAAAGGAGGGCACGCACTTGAACCGAAGGTATCTCACATCTGTCACACCGCTGCCCAACCATGTTTTGCAGGTGGATTTTGTATCCGGCAGCCGGCTGCTGCTGGATATGAAGCCGTATCTTGATAAGATCCGGTTTCGCCCGCTTGCAGATGCGCGGGTGTGGAACAGCGCTGTGACCAACGGTATCTTTGTCCGCTTCGGCGATGTGGAGTTGAGCCATGATGAGATATTGGCCATGGCAGAACAGGAACATTGACACTGTTTATCTAAAAAAGGAGAAGAACACGATGAAATATTTAAAAAAACATCTGTCTCTTGCATTGGCGCTGGTGCTGTGCCTGAGCCTTGCCGCCTGCGGCAAGAGCAGCGAAGACTACGTTGAGAGCAACGAAGACTACGGCGATGACGGCAGCGACTACAATTTATACGGCGTTCCGGATTCCTTCGAGGGACTGGTCAAGGACTCCGAACAGATGGCGAACCTCTACCTCTACGGCGGCGCGTGGACGGGTGAGGACGGCGGCACGCTGGTCGCTGCCAACAACGATGAGGGTGACGAGGTGCGCTTTGCGCTGTACGATGCTGACGAAGACATGACCGCCAGCGGCTTCATCCAGTTCGTACCGGACTATGACTATGACTATTTCTATAACGAGCACGACGGCATGGCCTACCGCAGCTGGTTCGACGAGGACGGCGCCCTGCATGTAGCCGAGCTTGGCACCTTTACGCAGGTGACCGGCGATGCGCCGGGCGAGAACATCGGTGATGGCGATTACGGTTTCTTCGCCGGCGTATGGTATCAGGACGGTGACCCAGGCGCGGCCAGCATAATTGAATTCGACGCATCCGGAAGCTGGGAGCTGCTGGAGCGGCCCGGCGATGACGGGGACCCCACCATGGTAGACTGCGGCACCATAGAGGTGGATCAAGACGGTGCAGGACAGTATTTTGCCATTTCCACCATACATACGGATGTGGTCTACGACTTCACACTTGTCGGCGGCGACGTGATCTACTGGGGCGGCGAATATGACTACTATCAGAAGATAGAGTAAGCTCTGCAAAAAAAGGAGAGCGATATAAATGAAGAAGCTTTTTGCTCTTGTATGGACGCTTTTTATGTGTCTGAGCCTTGCCGCTTGCGGCAACACCGAATCTGACGATACGCAAAGCGGCTATGAAACCGTCATGGATATGGAATTTCTCGACGGGATGTGGAGCATCGACGGCACCGCGAAGTTATACTTTGACAGTACGGAGGGCTTTTACGCCTACCGCACTCGCTGGGGACTCGGCGGGCGCGGAGAATTCGAACTGTCCGAGGCGAGCGGTCGGCCGATGATCTTCTTCAACGGTCTTCTCTACAACTTCCTCCTGCGCGACGACGGCGTGTTGCTGCCAAACCGGAACGGCGAGGGCAGCGGACTCACCATCCATCGAAACACCTTCCTCCACGACGACGAGGCGGAGATCGTCGAATGGGACATAAGCAACTGGGACGGCATGTGGCAAAATGCCCTGGGCGAGACCATCGTCATCAACTCGTCCCTCATGCAGTACATCGCCTGCTCGCCGGACTATTCCATGAGTGGCACCATGAACGACGAGGGCGAGGGTATGGGCCTCTATCTTTACGACAACGGGACGCGCGCCTACCTCTGCCCCGGTGACGACGGCAACAGCTTCACCCTCTCCGCCGAACGCTTCGGCCGCTACGGGGACGATCAGCATTTTGATGGCGTCTTTTACCGCAATGCCGACTTCTACGCCTACACGGATATGGAAAACGCGGAGTTTTATGAAGACGAATACTCCACCTTCTATATCTGGTACTACGACGGCGTGAACCGTTACCTTTTGGGCAACGATTACACCATCGGCGAAGACGGCCTTGCCTACCACGACGAAGACGGCCTCATCTATCCCGCAGGCTGGATTCCCGAAGAACCATATGATCCCGCTGTTGACTGGGGCGCAAACTGGATGGATAGTTGGGACATCTGAAGCCCCGCGGAAGAAGGAGGAAAATGAAATGAGACAACGAAGACACCTTTTGATGTTCGCCCTTGCGCTGCTCTGTCTGAGCTTTGCCGCCTGCGGTGCAAAGCAGTATCCCATGCAGATCACCGTGGTAAACCGCAGCACATATCCCATCACGGATCTCCGCATCAGTCTTATCTCGGAGGAGGACTGGGGCGAAAACCGCCTGGAGACCACGCTGGAGGAAGGCGAAAGCGCTGGGATCGACCTGGGCGAGTACACGGAAGAACAGCTGAACGCAGGCTTCCACCTTCAATTCTACGGGGAGGACGGCCAGCCTGTCAACCCGGACTACGATCCCAGTTCCCCTACCTTTTTTGAAAACGGCGATTTCCTCATTTTCTCGCCGCCGGATCTAAGCATCGCCCTCTTCCTGGACACCGCTTACGACCCGGAGACCTACGACCAGAAGATCGTGGAGCTATACGCTGCGGACGGCGACGGCCGGGGTGATGTGATCTCACAGAACGGCATCCCGGTTTTGATGGGCGGCGCACTACCCTTTACCAATATGCAGAACCTGCTCTCTGAGAATCATGACAACGGCACCTACCGCTATGAGGACATCACCGAGGATGGGCAGCTCCTTGTGGTCAACGCAGCGGAGCAAAGCTGTTTTGTTCCGGATGTGCAGGAACTGGACGATTATCTGACGGCCTGCGCTCTGTCTTTAAGTGATACGGATACCTATGAGCTGTTGTCCGCCGAAGAAAATGAGGAATACAGCAAAAATTTAAGCTATCCGGTTTACATCGTAACCTATACTGCCGGCGAGAACGAAGACACCCGGGAATGGACCGTATTTGCCATGGACACCGACGTTTGTACCTATCTTTACGGCTTCTGCGCGCTCCCCGATGCTGCGGCGGATATGAGTGAGATCTATCAAAATATTTTTTCGCAGCTGTCTTTGAGCGATGAAGAATAAGAGGAGGAATATCACATGAAGAGAAAAAAGCCATATCTTCTGGCAGGACTGGTATTGCTGCTTTCCCTGCTGTGTACAGCCTGTGGCAATACGGAAGAAGCGATTTCCCCACAGGACGACCCCAACGAGGGGCTGGGCGGCGGAGTCAGCGAGGACACCGTCAACGACTTCAGCGGCTTCGAGGGTATCTGGCTGGGCGAAGCGAACAACGACTACGACTCTATGGAGTTCGATGCCGAGGGCAACTGGACCCTCTACCTCAGCGGCGAAGTGATGGATGACGGTTACCTCCGCTATGAGCCGGAGTGGGAGGCTATCTATGCCTACAGCAACCTGGACGATTCCGGCAGCCGCATCGACATGGAGGACGGCCAGCTCTACAGCGCCGCTTACGGCTACTTCAACTACGGCGAAGGGATGGAGTACCTCTGGCATGAAGACGACGAGCCTGATCCCTCGGGGGACGATGTGTCCGACTGGAACGGCCGTTTAGACGGAAACCCGGACTCCTACTGGAGCTGGGATTCCGACCTCTGCCAGCGGAATGTCTCGGAATTCAAGGGCATTTGGTACTATGACGGCGACCTCTCGGCTGAGACCTATATCGTCATCGACGGTAATGGGAACTGGAGCTATTACCAGCGCGCTCCCGGCGCTGAGGCCGCGGAAATGGACTACGGCACATTCTCCTACTCCACGGACGAGGTGAGCACTTATTACGCCGATTCCACCCTGTATGACGGTGTGTCGTACCGGGTTTTTGAGTTTGACGAGGATGCTCTGGTCTGGGGCGATGAGGGTGTTTACTACCTGATGGAGTGATAAAAAGGAAGGAGAACCATGAAGAATCGATGGAAACATATTTTTATCCCTGTGCCGGCCATGGCGCTCTGCCTGAGCCTTGCCGCCTGCGGCAATTCTGACGATGTCGCGGGAGATGATTGGCGCACGACCGGCGTGGTGGTTGGCAGCGGCACCATTGCCCATGACGGCGAGAGTGTGGATGTGCTGGTCACAGTGTGTGAGAGCAGCGCGGCCTTCTACCGGGATCTGCCGGAGCAGGTCCTCTTTGACAGCGTATCCTTTCCCATGAACATCCCCGACGCGGAGCAGTCATTCAACGCCATCTCCTTTGACGATATGGACGGTGACGGGGAAAGTGATGTTCTGGTGAGCTTCATCCACGAAAACGGTGACGCCACCGAGCTGGTCTGGATCTGGGACCCGGTGGAGCGCTATGTCTTCCGGGAGGATCTTTCCACCGTTGCTCTCAGCGGCGGTGACCTGGGCGAGTATGTGGGCCTTTGGGAGTATCAAGGGAAGAACCTCTGGCTGCGCATCTGCGATGACGCCACATGGGAATTTGTAAACGATCAGGATGAAGTGATCGAATACGGTACGCTTTGGGTGGATGAAAACGGCGTGACGCTCCACTTTGACGGCAGCGGTGACACCTTACAGCTGGACCGCACCGTCAGCGGCGACCTCATCGACAGCGTGAACAACGGCACGCTCCTGCCTGTGGAGGGCATCCAGTCTCAGGAGCCGTACTTCGCAAGAAACGGCCTTGAGATTAATGCCGCCGTGGAGATGGGGACATTCCTGCTGGGAAATGGGGTTTGCAGCTATTCGGGGCTTGGCGACGGCTATAACACCGCCGACTGCTATTGGGAGATCACGAAGAACGGCGACTACACCCACGACGGCATCCGCGAGCTGCACTTTGACGCCATCTGCTACATTCCGGAGGACTCCATCCCCAACTTTGACCAGCAGTATACGACTGTCACCAGCAGTGAGCTATATGACTTCTACACCGGTATGTGGCTCACCACTTCAACGGCCTACGGCAACAGCCAGCGCGGGGACAACTATTATCTCCACACTGTCAGCTGGCAGGGAAACAGCTATCTCATTGAATTCGCCTACTCAACCAACTGGCAGTACAACGTGGGCGACTGGGCGCAGGTTTTGACCAAGAGCTATTCCGTCTATCTCCCGGAGGAGTATAACGGGCTCGTCTTTGCCGCCGAGGCACAGCCGGGCAGCTACAAGGACACTGCCAAACGTATGCAGCTCGACAGCATTTCGCCCGAAGCTGCCATCATGGATATCGACACCGTTGACCCTTACAGCAGCCTATATTTCAGCCTTTGCTACTAATGAGGGGGGACAGCTATGAGAAAGAAACGCAATGACTTTGACGCGGTGGGCGCCGAGCGCATGACCGACACGGAGCTGTCAAAAAAGCTGGGAAGCTATCAGAGAACGGAGAGCATCGGCATATTGCTGGGCGTTATTCTGGTAATCACCGGGTGCATCATGACGTTTGTGTATCGCAATATCATTGTGATCTGCATTCTGGTCTTTGCCGGTGTGGCGCTGTTCCTGCTGGTGGCACAGCCCGCCCAGAAAAAGAAAAAAGCCCTGATGCAGCAGCAGCTGGGCGGCTTCTTCCGCACGGAACTGACAAAAGCCTTCGGTCCGGAGCCGGAGCCGGCCACGCTGCCCATCGACTGGGCGTACCTGGAGGCGGCAAAGCTATCGGTGGTCTCCTTTACGGAGTGTACTGTGACGGACTTCCACGAGGGCGAGCACAAGGGGCTGCGGTTCTCTGCGGCTAACGTGGAGCTGCGCCGCACCGTGGAGGAAAAGTCCGGTCCCAACAACGACAACTGGATAACCCGGACCGAGACGCTGTTCCGCGGCATCGTGGTCCGCTGCAAGGACATCTGTGACCCGGCGCTGGACATCGCCCTGAACGACATGTTCCAGGAGAGGAAGAAGGACGACATCACCGAACCTGCCGCCTTCCGGAAGCACTTTTCCGCTCATACGGCGGATGACCGGGAGGCGGACGATCAGGTCACACCGCAGCTTCGTGATCTGGTACAGAAGCTGGAGGCATCTTCCAGAACTTCCAAGCTGTGCGGTCTTATCCTCCGTGACGGCGATCTGGCACTGGCCCTGAACACCCGGTATGTGTTTGCGGGCATTCCGGAGGAATTGGATCTGCGGGACATCGACGGCATCCGCAAGTGGTTCATCGCCTCGCTGACCGGTATGGGCAATCTGCTGGATCTGATAACGGAAAGTCCCGCGCTGACCGGCACGACAGAATAAGGAGAAGAATATGGAAGAAAAAAGCAGGAACATGACGGATGAACATCTGTCGCGGCAGCTTCGCAAAAGCAAGAGCGGCAAATTGGGCGGAAAACTCCTTTCGCTGGTGGGCGGTGTGGTCGCCATCGCAGGCATCATTCTGGGCGGCAACATTGTGCTGGTCGTCATCGGCGGCGTGATCCTTGGCCTGGGGCAGATGGTGCAGGGCAAGTCCAAGGACAAGGCAAGCCAGCAGGCCTTCGATGCCATCGCACCGGACATCGTAAGCGCTGCCCTTGAAAACGTGCAGATGAGCCCCACGCCGCATCTTCTGGACGCAGAGGACACGAACATACCCCTGCCCAGACACACCCATTGCAGCGGCAGTGGGTATGTTCGGGGAACATATCGTGGCCTGACTACGGAGCTGTGTACCGTCAGGCTGACGGAGGTCAACGAGGTCCAGCGGGAGGAAACGGGCCTGTGGGAAAAGAACGAGCAGCCTGTCTACACCGGTCAGTGGATGCTGTGTGAGCTGGGACAAGAATTTCCGACATGGCTGACCATCTGGCCGAGAGAAAGGCTGGATAAGCTGTTCAGCGCCAAAACCATCAAAACAGGCAGCGAGGTCTTCGACAAACGCTTCAATCTGAGCAGCGACGATGAAGCGGCAGCCCTTCGCATCCTGACCCTTGGCCGCATGGAGCGCATCCTGGCACTGGCGGATTCCTCCATCGGTAAATTTGCTGTAAATCTCAACCCCGACGGCAGGGTGTATATCGCCGTTCACAGCGGACGCGGCTTTTTCGACATCGGCAAAGGCTATGAAAATCCAGCGCAGCTGCGGCAGCGCTTTGCCCATGAACTGCGCTGGTTCACGGATATGATCGACGCATTCCGCGGTGTGTAAGGGAGGTGAGCAATATGCCTCTTTGGCTTGCTGTGGTGCTGCTGTTGCTGTCGCTGCTGGGGATAGCTCTCTCCCGCCGTTACTTGCGGAAACCGGTTCAATCGGTCTGTGTCGTCCTCTGCGTTCTGCTGGCAGTAGCCTGCGCCGCTTATATCGGGCTGACCATTTTATTTGTGGATGCCGTGCGGAACCAACCACCGGTATCATAAAAGGATATCTCCGCCCATGGCGGCGGGATGGAGAACGTATGAAGAGTATCAAAGTTATCGTAATCGGTTTCATTTTTGCAGTAGCGCTTGTGGCATGGCCCGCAGGATATATGCAGTATATCACAGCGGGCATTGGCTTTCTCCTCGCGGCCGTGCTGATGGCATGGCTTGGTGTCCGTCGTCGAAAAAGCGCACAGAAGGAATACGAGGATGACGTGCGGCGGTACACAGGCACCACGATGATGAAGGTGGTATGGATCGAGGAATCGGCCGATGAACGGTGGGCACACCAAAAGGACGGCAGTGATCGGCTGCGCCGGGAGACGTACTATCTGCCGACCTATGAGTACACAGTGAATGGCACGACCTATCGGTACTCGAGCCGTCAATCGCTGTCCGGCAAGCGAGATCTGGGGCGGCAGGTGATGGGATACTATGACCCGGCTAAGCCGGAACGCATTACGGAAAACAGGCCGCGAAAACCTGTCCTGGGCGGATTCCTGTTCTTCTTCGGAGCTCTAATCCTGCTGTTTTTCGGGATCATGACATTCACTGGAAATATCACCATTTCCTGATATCAAGCATGGAATATCCCCTTTGATCTGTAAATGAATACAGGGGGTTCCTACATTGTGTTTTTGCGCCTGACTGCGTTTTGCAGTCAGGCGCATTTTAATTATAGCTTTTTCTATTTAAATTCATGCGGCTGTCGCTCCCCGCCGCCCTTTCGTTCTGTAAAAAATCACCGGAATAGGACGAAAGGAGCGTAGCATGAGCCGCGAAAAAATATTTCTGCTCCTGTTTCTTCCAGCCGTTTCAAATTCTGCTCCATGGCTGCAATGTCCTTGGGAAATTTATCGGCAGCATCTTCCATGGTATAGGCAAACGACGCCAAGAATGGAAGCTATTGATGAACTGATGAAAGCAAAAACTATTATCATGATTGCACATAGAACTAAGACTGTTCAAAATGCAGACCAGATTCTGGTTGTGGATGAGGGAAAAGTCGTTCAGAGAGGAAAGCATGAGCAACTGAAGAAGGAGGAAGGAATATACCGCAGATTTGTGTGCCAGAGAGAGAAGACCGTGAGCTGGAAATTATAGGCTGCATATTTTGGGTAAATTTTCGGGATATGGATTTAGATAGACAGATCAGCATAGTAGTGATAGAATAAATGTGAGTTAGAATTAACTAACCATAAAAGGAGATAGAAAGTATGCTGATAGGAATTTTGCTCCCTTTTGCCGGAACAGTATTAGGTTCGGCATGTGTGTTTTTTCTGAAGTCTTTGAAGAAAAAAATTGATAAACTTTTAACGGGATTCGCAGCAGGAGTTATGGTGGCAGCGTCTGTGTGGAGCCTTCTTATTCCTGCGATGGAACAGTCCGAAAATATGGGGAGGTTAGCTTTTGTTCCTGCATCAGTTGGATTTTTACTGGGAATCGGATTTTTACTGTGCATTGATGAGGTAGTTCCACATTTACATATGTATAGTGATAAACCGGAGGGAATAAAAAGTGGCTTGTCAAAACATGCCATGATGTTACTTGCAGTTACGATTCACAATATTCCAGAGGGAATGGCAGTTGGTGTTGTGCTGGCTGCAATGCAGGCAGAGCAGTCTGGTATTACCATAGGAGCGGCTTTAGCTTTGGCAATAGGAATTGCAATCCAGAATTTTCCGGAGGGTGCAATTATAGCTATTCCGCTTCATAATAGCGGGCTGGAAAAGAAAAAGGCATTTGTTTTGGGGATGTTGTCGGGAGTAGTTGAACCTATAGGAACAATATTAGTATTGTTGATGGCATCTACTTTTACACCGATACTTCCATATTTCCTGAGTTTTGCAGCTGGAGCAATGATTTATGTTGTGGTGGAGGAACTGATACCTGAAATGTCAGAGGGGAAGCATTCAAATATTGGAGTAATTGCATTTTCAATTGGGTTTGTACTGATGATGATTCTTGATATTTTTTTTGGGTAGGTGGAATTTTATGATGCGAAAAAGTGTTTTGTTTCTTTTTCGGGAATAATAATTATTACATATATGCATATGGGTAGTGAAAAGGGTATGTGAGAGCGCACCACTCATTTAACCAGATATGGAAGGAAAGGGACAGTACAGAGCCTACAAAAGCGTGAAGACAAACAAGGGAGCGCCGGGAGTAGATGAAATGACCATAGAGGCGGCGTTGACATGGTGGAGGGAACACAATCACAAACTGGTGGAGAGAATCCGGAGAGGGAAATACACTCCATCACCGGTCAGAAGAGTGGAGATCCCAAAGCCAGACGGAGAAGTGAGGAAGCTTGGCATACCTACCGACATAGACCGAACCATTCAACAGGCAATGACACAACAACTTACACCAATCTATGAGCCGCGATTCTCGGAAAATAGCGTTGGCTACCGATTGGGACGAGGGGCAAAAGACGTAATTCAGAAAATAAAGAAGTATGCAGAACAGGGATACACACAGGCGGTAATTCTAGATCTGTCGAAGTACTTTGACACCCTGAATCATACGACATTGCTCAATCTACTGAGAAAAGAAATCAAGGATGAACGGGTGATACAGATGATTAAGAACTATCTGAAAAGCGGAGTGATGGAGAACGGAGGAAAGTTCTCCTCAGGGGGGCAATATTTCTCCGCTTTTAGGGAATGTGTATCTAAATGAGTTTGACTGGGAATTTCAGTGAAGGAGAGTACCGCGCATTCGTTACGCAGACGATATGGTCTTGCGGGCAAAGAGTGAACGCGCGGCAAAATGCCTTTTGGAAAGCAGTGCAAAATATTCTCATGAGCCGCTCTTACTCCTACCAACAATGAAAATGCAGGGAAGAAAAAATCTGTCCGGGTCTCCAAAGGCGGATGCTATATCAAACTGCTTTTGGTACAGTGCGCAAACGATGTGATTAAAAGCTCAAAGCATCCTGAACTGCATAACCTCAACTTCTTAACATTCAATTTTTAAAGCAGTCACCGAAAGATGGCTTGGTTGTTGTATGCTTAAGGTAATGAATACCACCTACTTCTCATTTTCAATCCCAACTATTTTTCGTCAATAAGGATAGTTTCTATTAAAAAGTCTACAGTTTGGACTAATGCAGTACGCTTGCTTTCTGGGCATTTTCGGTAGCAGGCGGTTAACTCTCGAAAAATTGGATCTGTTTCTTCATAATCGGGAAAAAACAGAGTGTCGGCAGATATGTTCAAAGCAATGATCAGAGAACGCAGGACATCATAGGAAGGACTGATGAGACCACGTTCGATATCGCTGATATGTCTGGATGTAACATGGGCTTTTGCGGATAACTGTTCTTGAGTCATATGACAATTTTTTCTGGCAGCAGCAATACGCCTGCCAAGTTTTAAACATAAATCAGAATTATAAACTTGCATAATCGTTCACCTCAAAATCATTCTATCGTTCTGGTTTAGATAAAGATACGCGGTTATCGTTCTATAATTATAGGAATGATAGTTCGTGAAAACGGATAACGGGGATATAGATCATTTGAGGGGAGAGCTATCTGCGATTAAGAGTAGGTGGCAGGAAAGAACATATACATAGAAGAAATATTCTCATCAACAGCAAAAGGAATGATTTTCTAAGAAAAAAATTCAGATTTTTCAAGAGAATATTTTTGAAGTAGGATTAGAAGTATCATTCAAGTTTAATAAGAGAGAACAATCCTTTTTTAGGGGTATTGATAACATCAAATT
>DBFXIC010000323.1:0-3567 GCA_048455095.1 Anaeromassilibacillus sp. | reverse complement strand
ATTAATATCGCTATTTATAATCATTTTATACATGTATACAAGTTTTTCGGTTTTCTTTAAGTAGAATTGCGCAAAAACTAGGAAATATGATATAGTAAAAGCACTAAAAAGAGAGCAGGTGTCCGTACATGGCAGACACTCATTACAATACCGATAAAATTTACCAAACACTGCGTCAGGAAATCATGCTCCTCACGCTGGAACCGGGCACGCTTGTAAGCGAAGGCGATATCAGCCAACGTTTTTCTGTCTCCCGCACTCCGGTGCGTGAAGTGTTCAAACGGCTGGAGCTGGAAGGGCTTTTGGAGGTCCGTCCCCAGCGCGGAACTTTCGTGAGCCGTATCCGCCTGGATTCTTTGTACGACCTGATGTTCATCCGCGAATCAGTGGAGCTTGCAGCCCTGACGGAGCTTTTGGCTCGTATTGAGTCACGCGGTATTTTCAAGTTGCGTCTCCAAATCATGGAACAGGAACAGCTGTTTGAGGCCGCACTGTCCCGTGAAGAATTTGTCCGGTCTTTTCTTCGTTTGGACAATATATTTCACCAAACGTTGTACGCTTTAGTGGACAGACGCGGTGTATGGGATTTTATTTCTACCACACGTCCGCATTACAATCGCTTTCGAATTTTGAACGATACGTTGAATCAACATGTGTGTTTGGATATCCTTGCGCGCCATCGTGATATTGTGGATGCTTTGGAAGCGCGCGATCTTCCGCATATGCAGGAGCTTTACAAGCGTCCTTTATACAACAGTACAGAAAATATCACACGCGTCGTACGCGCCTACCCGGAATTCTTTTGCTTAACTTCCAATGAATCCTGCTGATATTCCTCCTAAAAAATAGCTCGGGCTGCAAGGTCGGTAATATTAAAAACACCGTCGGCAATTGCAGTTCGGGCTTTTTGTTTTTTTTCATTGTGAATAATCACAGTAAATTTTATTTTTTTTACACATATCGTATAAAAATTTCGGGACCTCCCTCTTTTAATTTGACAACTTGTATACAAGCGAATTATAATTTATTTGCGCAGAAATAATTTTTTATCTTTCGTGTGACGTAGAATGGAGGTATCCTATGAAAATGGTTCGTTTTGGCATTATTGGCACAGGGTTCATGGGCGGAAATCACGCTGCATGGCTGCACGCAGGCAATATCTCCGGTGCGTGTCTTACCGCGGTATGCGATATCGCTCCCGCACGTCTTGACTGGGCCAGACAGACGTTTGGGGATGAGGTCGCCATTTATCAAGACTACCATGAGCTTCTGTCCAGCGGCAAGGTGGATGCCGTACTCATCGCTACACCGCATTACCTGCATCCGGTCATCGCAATAGACGCGCTGGAGGCTGGACTGCATACGCTTGTGGAAAAGCCTGCCGGCGTATACACGCAAAAAGTCCGTGAAATGAACGCCGTTGCAGCTGCACATCCGAACTTGGTGTTCGGAATGATGTTCAACCAGCGTACCAATCCCCTTTACCGCAAAATTAAAGAAATGGTTTCCAGCGGTGAAATCGGCGAATTGCGCCACGTCAACTGGGTCATCACAAGCTGGTACCGCCCTCAAAAATACTATGAGCAAAGTGCATGGCGCGCCACTTGGGGTGGAGAGGGCGGCGGTGTGCTTGCCAATCAAGCGCCGCATCAGATTGACCTTTTGCAATGGATCTGCGGTATGCCCAGCAGTGTGAGCGCCCATCTGAAATATGGCTCACACAGAAAGATTACCGTTGAGGACGATGTCCTGGCCACACTAGAATATCCAAACGGCGCAACCGGGGTTTTTGTTACTTGTACGCATGATATCCTTGGAACAGACCGTTTTGAAATTTTTGGCAACAAAGGGAAAATCGTTATTGAAAACAGCAGAAAAGCCACGATTCGCATTCTTCGCCGCCCCGAAGAAGAACTGAATGCCACCCTCACTTTTGATGACGTACGCGCTTTGGTGCGCGGCACCGGCTCCGGGGAAAAGCTGTATGACGAGACCGTTCTGGATATTCCCGACCAGTGGGGCGTACAACATCAGCAGGTTCTTTCAAACTTTACCGATGCCGTGTTAAATGGTGTACCGCTGATTGCTCCGGGGCAGGAAGGGATCAAAGGACTGACACTTGCCAATGCGATGTATCTTTCCAGTTGGACCGGTCAGCCCGCTGCTATTCCATTTGATGAAAGCCAGTTTTACAGACTGCTTCAGAAAAAAATAGAACAGGAAAAGGAGGCATCCGTATGAATAACGGAAAAATTGCCCTGCAACTGATGACGCTACGCGAGGTGACAAGCTTCGGTGCAAAGGGTCTTTTACAAATTAGAGAAATCAAGGACAAAAAGATCTACGGAGTAGATGATGCGTTTCGGATGGTGAAAGAGTTGGGAATCAGCTATCTGGAACTTTCTAAAATATCCGTAACAGACGAGCTTGCGGAGGAGATGGCCGCTGCATGTCGCGCCTACGACATGCACATTATTGCCCCAGGTATTATCTATGAGCGCTATATGCCCGATGAACCCGGCGATCTTCTATCTACCGACTTTGACCGCATCGTCCGCCGTTGCAAACAGTTTGACGCGCATTATGTGCGGAACGGAATGCTCCCGCGCAGTTGTTTCAGCTCCTATGACGGTTATATGCGTGCTGCCGAAGGGTTCAACGAGTATGGGCGGCGCCTTTTTGAACACGGTATTAAACTGTATCTTCATACACATCATTATGAGTTCCAGCGTTTTGGCAATAAATTCGGCCTGGAACTTCTGATTGAAAATACTGATCCGCGTTATGTCGGCTTTGAATTAGATACACACTGGGTACAGCGTGGCGGGCAGAATCCAGCCAAGTGGATCCGCCGCTTGGCCGGGCGCGTTGATTTGCTGCACTTAAAGGATTACCGTATCCAATTGCCTCCGGAGCCGGAAATGTCACGGAGCACCTTACAAAAATGTATTGAATATGGTGAAATCGGCGAAGGAAATCTGGATTGGGATGAAATTTTCGCTGCTGCTCAAGAGGCTGGCGTTCGCTACTATCCCATAGAGCAGGATGACACCTACGGTCGCAACCCTTTCGAGAGTATCGCCATCAGTGTGCATAATTTACGCGAGATGGGATACGGCGGGCTGTTTTAACCGGGCGGTGCGCCTTTTGTTTCCAGTTCTTTCATTGCGCTGCCACAGAATTTATGATATATTGATACTGAAAAAAATCGTAAATGGCTGCGAAAAGTGAGGGATTATGTCATGCTGGAAACCTACAAAAAGCTGGTGGATTTTCTCGGGCTTATTCTGGGTGAGCATTGTAAAATCGTCCTGTTCGATCTTAGGCTTTCTCCACCAACGGTGGTTGCAATTGCCAACGGCACAATGGAGGGCGGCAAAGGAATCGGCGCTCCGCTCACCCGTGTGGCGCGTGATATCATTGATAGCGGAGAATGGAAAACCTGTGACTACAAATCGGAATTCTTAGGGCGCACACGCAAAGGAGAATTACTGAAATCCTCTTATTTTTTTATCAAGGACGCGGGGCAACTAATTGGGATGCTCTCCATTAACTCCAGCGCTACGC
>DBFXIC010000322.1:0-9762 GCA_048455095.1 Anaeromassilibacillus sp. | reverse complement strand
CATAAACTCCCTTATTTCCAAAGGGGCGCACAGCGCTCGTGACGCCGCGCATAGCGGTTATTATAACATCTAACCAAACTAAAGCAACAAACCAGCTAAATCGGTTTAAAGCTGGTAAAAACTCGCCACAAGGTTGCAATTTCAATGTTCTCTCAACCGTCAAAAGACAACGAGCTTTTGCGAAGTTGGCTTTCGGGAACGGCGTGAGGTTATTATAACGTGCGAAAGGACTTAAGCAACAACCCAAACTAAACCGGTTTGAAGCTGGTAAAAACTCGCCGCAAGGTTCCAATTTCAATGCTCTCTCAGCCGTCGAAAGGCAACGAGCTTTTGCAAAGTTGGCTTTTGGGAACGGCGTGAGGTTATTATAACATATAATCTGAAAATTGTACCATTTATGAAAAGAATGTAACGATTTGTAAAATCAGAACGGCCCGCCGACAGGAGCTTCCTGCGGGCGGGCCGTTCTATCCTTCTCCGGGTTCACAGGACCGTTCCCGCAAATTTATCCGTTCAGGAGCTTCTTCACATTTGCCATCTCTTTCGCTGTCTGCGGGTTATCCAGATATGCCCAGGAATAGAGCATAAACCCATCGCAATTCAAGCTGCGTGCGGTCTGGATCTGCCTGGAGATGATGTTGTCCGCCTTTTCCCATCCGCTTGTGGTCGTGCCCGCCTTGTAAAGCGCCAATCCGATATAGATCTTCACGTTGTCCGCTGTGACAAGGCTGCGCCATTTTTTGGTCAAAGACTCAAACGGCGCGGTCGGATGATCGTACGTCCAATAAATCTGCGGACAGATATAATCCACATATCCCGGCTTGCTGCACCAGGTATAAATATCCGCGCCTGCATTTAGATCGTTGGCGATATTGCCCTGCGGCGAGATGCCAAATACAACTCCCGGCTTCGTCTCCTTTACCATCTTATATACGGAGGAAACCAGGCTGTTGATGTTTTGGGTACGCCAGGCGCCGATTGCCTGGGTGGAACCGCTCTGCTGATAAGCAGCCTTATCAAGCGTAACATCCGCAGAGTTCACATTAAAGGGATAGAAGTAGTCATCAAACTGGACGCCGTCCACATCGTATTTCTGGACCACTTCTTTGACGCCTTTGACAATGTAGTCGCGCACCTCGGAATAACCGGGGTTCATATAGATCGCGCCGTCCTTGGTGAACGTCCAGTTCGCCTTCGCCGGATCGTTCAGCCATTTGTTATGTGGGCTGTTCGAAGCGACCACCGGCGGATAATTGCCGGCCTTGATGCGCAGGGGATTGAACCATGCATGAAATTTCAGCCCCGCCTGATGAGTCGCAGAGACCATATAGGCCAACGGATCATAGCCCGGCCCTACGCCCTGTGTTCCACTGAGAAAATGAGTCCACGGATAATACTCGGAGGGATAATATGCGTCGCCGTGGGAGCGCACATGTACCACCAATGTATTGGCGCCGCTGTTCTTTGCTTTGGCGATGATGTCGTTAAATTTCTTCTGGAACGCAGCGTAGCTCTTATCGCTTTCCTTTGTCATGTCCAGGCTGAGGAATGGCACCCATACGGCGCGCATTTCCTGCTCCTGCACCACTGGCGTGGTTGCCGCTGGCGCATTGTACGCCGGGCTGCTGACACTCCCTTCTATCAACTCCGGAGCAGAGGACGCTTTGGAATTCTCTGCCGAAGAGGACGCTTCTTCCGAGGAGGAAACCGCCTCTGAAATAGCGCTTTCGATCTCACTTTCTAAAGCCTGCGGCTCGGAGGAACTCTCCCGGGGCGTCTCACTGGAAACAAGTCCGCTCGTTACAAGAGGGTCTTCCGGCTGCTTCGGGGCGCTGGAACAGGCGGCGCTGGTACACAGCATTACTGCTGCGAGCACAGCCGATGCGATCTTTCTCCACTTTTTCACGTGCATAGCTCCTTTTCTGATTTGTTTCTCCATTCTTGGGAAACATTTGTCTCGATTTCCTATGTAAAAGCTGGAATGCAAACAAATTTTAGTCACAAATTTTAGAATCCAATTCCATGTTGTCTATTATATGCGATGATGTAATAGAATTCAAGAAAAAATTTCAGGATGCGAAAAAAGGAAATTCAGACAAAAAATGCCTCCCCTATACATCATCAATACAAGGGAGGCAGCCAAAATCTTTCAAATTTTCAAAAAAAGTTTATTCCGCCGCCAGAGCGTCGCTCCGCTCCGCATGGCCGGTATAGGTGGGAACCAGACGGTGCACAACCTCGACCATCTTGACATTGTCAAAGCCTGCGACACCGCGCAGTTCTTCCAGATCATTGAGGAAGGTGTCTTCATCGAACGGAATCGGTTTGCCGATATAGATCAATTCATGCGAGGTCTTTTGACATCCACCTTCACTGTCCAGCAAAAGCTCCTCATAGAGTTTTTCGCCCGGGCGAAGGCCGGTATATTCGATCTTGATGTCCACATCCGGCTCTAAACCGGAAAGACGGATTAGATTGCGGGCCAAATCGACGATCTTGACCGGCTCGCCCATGTCGAGAATAAAGATCTCCCCACCGTGCGCCATGCCGCCCGCTTGGATGACCAGACGCGCTGCTTCTGGAATCGTCATAAAATAGCGGATGATCTCCGGATGCGTCACCGTCACCGGGCCGCCCGCCGCAATCTGCCGTTTAAACAGTGGGATGACACTGCCGCTGCTTCCCAGAACGTTGCCAAAACGGACCGCAACATAATCGGTAGTCTTGCTATGGCGGCTGCTATACTGGATGATCAGTTCGCAAATTCGTTTGGTCGCTCCCATGATATTGGTGGGGTTGACCGCCTTGTCCGTGGAAATCATCACCATGCGCTTAACGTCGTATTTATCACAGGCCTGCGCCACGTTGAGGGTGCCAAACACATTGTTTTTGACGGCCTCCCCCGGGCTGAGCTCCATCAGCGGCACATGCTTGTGGGCCGCCGCATGGAATACCACGTCGGGACGGAACACCTCAAAAACATGTTCCACACGCGCTTTATCACGGACGGAACCAATGAGAACCTCCAACTTCAAGTTGGGGAACTTCATCAGAAGCTCGTTCTGCAAATCATACGCATTGTTCTCATAGATATCGAAGATAACCAGACGCTTTGGATGGAAATGCACGATCTGACGGCACAGCTCGGAACCGATGGAACCGCCGCCGCCCGTGACCAGCACAGTCTTATTTTTCAGATAGCCACTGATCTCCCCGATGTTCAGGTTGATCTCGTCTCGTCCCAACAGGTCCAGAATATCCACATCGCGCACCGCAGGATGCTCCATATCCTCCTCCAGCATCTCATAGAGCGCTGGAATCGTTTTCAGCTTGCATCCGGTCTTTGCACAGATGCTCAAAATATCCTGACGATCCTGCTTTTTTGCGGAAGCGATGGCCAACACGATCTGGTCGACATTGTAACGCCCTGCCATTCTCGGGATGCTCTCGCGCCCGCCGACGACTTTCACGCCGTGGATGCGGGTACCGCGCTTGCTCTTGTCGTCATCGATGGCCACAACCGGAATCCCCTTGCTCTCCGGCGCAGATTTCATATCCTTGATGACCATGGAGCCCATCTCTCCGGCGCCGACCACCATGACGCGGTGGAATTCCTCGCTGTCCTCTTTCTGCGACAGCCTGCGTTTCCGTCTGTGCCACAGGCGGATGGCAAACCGAGAGCCACCGACAAATAGGAACATCAGTGCCCAGCCCATGAGGTATACAGGGATGGGCAGGCGGTTTGTGTGAAATACCGGCTCCGCCATTGTAAAACCCATGGCCGCGATTAAAACGCTTGAAATTGATACGCCAAAGAAAATTTGCATCAGCTCGTCCAAGCTGGCAAACTGCCACATCGTGTTATAAAACCGACACAGAAAAAATACCACCAGACAGATACCGGTTGCCCACGGAATCTGCATTTGAAAATATTGGAATTCCCACCAAGGCACTTTTCCATCAAAACGGAGCATCAGCGCAATCCAATAGCTGAAATACACCCAGATGATGTCAAAGAACACCTGGGGCAAGGCTGACCAAACATTGGCTCTTTTTTGTCTCATTACCATCCCCCCACCATATTGTGGCCCGCAGCGCTTTGCGCCGCCTTTTGGCCGTTGAACGTCCATGCGAAAGGGTCTGTTTCCGATTATAGCACAGATTACCTGCAAAAGAAACAGATTCTACCAAATCGGACCAAAATTAGCCCCCTTTTTGCAATCTTACCGGTGCTTCTGTCTGTACAATCCGCAGCGGCGGACCTTCCAAATAAACGATTTTATCCGCCATGAAACGCGCTTCCTGCAGGTCGTGTGTGACCAGAATTTTTAAAACACCGCCGGTATGAAGGTCCAGCAATCTTTCCATGCGCAGGCGTGTCTCCCAGTCTAAAGCCCGGAAAGGCTCGTCCAACAAATATAGCTCCCCATTATAGGCCAGCGCACGTGCGAGTGCAACGCGCTGCCGCATGCCGCCGCTGAGTTCTGCCGGACGTTTCTGCGCGTCTTCTCCCAGGCCAACCGATTCCAACCATTTTTGTGCTGTTTCCGAATCCGGATGGTTCAGCACTACTTCCACATTTTCTCGGGCATTCATCCAAGGCAGCAGGCGGTCCTCCTGGAACATATATGCAATTTTATGCTTCTGCACTCCAAATATTGTTCCAGAATCGAGCTTTTCTAGACCTGCAATACAATTTAAAAGTGTTGTTTTTCCGCATCCGGAGGGACCGAACAAGCAAACCGTTCCGCTTTGGGGAAACTCTAGAGAAAAGTGTTCCAGAACGCTGCGTCCCTCATATGCCTTACAGGCGTCTTGTATCGTTAGTTTCATGAAGGTTCCTCACGAAAGGTTATATTTTTGTCCAACAGCTTCCATCAGTTTCACCATTAATTTTTCCAACAGGACACTGATGACGATGACAACAGCCGTCCAGGCAAAGAGATCTGCCGTCTCGATGTAAATTTTTGCGCTGTAAATATTGCCTCCGATCGAGTGCTTCGTGTTGGCGAGCACCTCTGCGGCAACCCCCGCCTTCCATGCCAGGCCCATGCCCGTGGTACAAGCCGCGGTAAAATACGGCATAATAGAAGGAAGATATATACGCCGGACGGTTTTTGCCGCACCAAACCGGTATATGTGCGCCATCTGCAACAGGTCGTGATCTGTTTTTGCAATCCCATTAGATACATTTCCCCAGATCACCGGCATAACCATCAAAAAAGAGGTAAAGGCCGGCACATAGGGAGATTCGATCCAAACCAGCGCTAATAGGATAAAGGAAGCCACCGGCGTCGCCTTGACGATGCTTACAATTGGATGGAACACATCGTATAAAAAACGGGATACAGAGGTCAGCGCGGCCAAAACGGTTCCCACCGCCACGCCCAGGAGAAAGCCGGAAACAATGCGCAGCATGGAATACAGCGCAGTAATCCAGAAGTCTGCTTCGCCCGCCAGTTCCAGCAAACGTTGAAATGCACGAACAGGAGATACAATCAGTATCTCCTGCTTGACCGCCAAATATAAAAGCTGCCAGAGCGCCAACCAGAACAGGGCTGCCAAGCACTTGCGCACCCATACGACAGCCTGCTCTTTTCCATGCGGAGAACCATCATTTTGTATAGTAAAAATCTTCACCCGGCAATTCTCCTCCAACAGACTTGGGGTTGGCCGCAAATAAAACGTTTAGGAAATCCGGCATCTTCTGCTTCATTTCGTCCCCGTCGATATAGACGATATTACAGTTTGGAATGGCCTTTTTCGCCACAGCTGCGGGCATGATATCATATTTTTCCGAAAGCTCCGCCGCTTCGTCTACATGGCTGTTTGTAAAATCAACGGAATCACGGTATTCCGCAAGGAATTCATGAAATGCTTCCTGATTTTGCTCCGCAAACTCCTTCCGTACAACCAGCCATCCCATAGTCAGTACGCTTTTATCACCAGCCCCCTTGTCCCACTCTTCGGTGAGATTCAACGCGACCTGTACTTCTGGATTCTTCGTCGTCACCTGTGTGACAAAAGGCTCCGGCAGGACGGCGATCGTTGCATCCCCCGCCAAAATGCTGGCGGCCAGTTCACTGTGATCCGCCTTGTATTCGACGTTAACATCCTTTCCGGCTTCCAGGTTGTTTTCCGTCAGGATATAGTTGAGCGCGTACTCCGGCACCGCACCCTGACCGGAGGAATACACGGTCTTTCCCTTCAAGTCCGCAATACTATCGATTTTTTCGCCGTTTGTAACCACATAGAGCACGCCCAGCGTATTGAGCGCGGCAAGCTGTACGTTGCCGGAGGTCTTGTTATACAGGATCGACGCTGTGTTGGTCGGCACTGCGGCCACATCAGCCTCGCCGCTGGAAAGCATAGAAACCGCCGCGTCCGGAGAAGCCGCAATAGTGACGTCATAGGTATTGGCCGTATTGCCTTCCCCGCTGTCCTGCATCAGCTTGACCATACCGAGCCCAGTTGGGCCCTTCTGTGCCGCGATCTTGATTGTAATCTTCTCCGCAGGCGTGCTTGCTGGCGTCTGGCTGCTGCTCTCCGGCGCCGGAGAACCGCATGCGGTAAAGACCGTTCCCGCCATGCAAAGCGTCAATGCCAAAGCGGCAATCTTTTTTACAAATTTCATGACTCATTCCTTCTTTTCTTTTAATAAAAATATCTGCATTTGGATACTCTTGTTGAAAACTTTTAAAATACCCGAATGCTTGAAAAAGCACCGTACCCGCCAAAGCAGGTACGGTGCTTTTTTGCAATCATAATCAACCGAACCGATTATTCGCCGCAATCTTCACAGCCGCAGCTGCAGCAGTCGTCATCGCACTCGTCGATGTCGAACTCCAGCGTCTCGCCGCAATTCGGGCAATCCATCTGGCCGTCCTCGATGATGTCCTCAGAGAGGCAGATTGTCTCGTGACAATTCGGGCAAGTTACCTCATAGTAACACTCGTCTTCATCGTCGTCCTCGTCTTCGTCACCATAAAAGTCGTCTTCCAGCGAACCCAAGTCCTCGTCAACCGCGTCGAGCTGGTCGGCCATATCGTTATAGCCTTCCTCGAGATCGGACAGGGACATCGCCATATCGTCCAATAATTCGATGATCGCGTTCAGAACCTTGACCTCTTTTTTGTTGCCGTCAAGCTCCAGGCCCTCTGCCAAACCGCGGATGTACGCAACTTTCTCTGTGTTCGTCATGACTTGTGCCTCCTTTAATTTTAGTGGAAACAATTCTTCCTGCCGCGTGATGCGGCCAAAATCGCAAATACTCTATTCAAAGGAGCACCTATACAGATGCTCCTTTGGAAAAGGTCTCTTTTTATTGTGCGTTATGCGCGCTCCATATATTCACCGGTACGGGTATCGATGCGAATCATTTCACCTTCGTTGATGAAGAGCGGGACCTTGATCTCCGCACCGGTTTCCAAGGTAGCCGGTTTGGTGGCATTGGTCGCCGTGTCGCCCTTGAAGCCCGGATCAGTCTTGACGATCTGCAACTCCACAAAGTTCGGGGGCTCCACGCCAAACACGCTGCCCTTGTAGGAGAGAACCTTGCAGTCCATGTTCTCCTTGACGAACTTGAAGTTGTCGCCCAAAACGCTCTTATTGATCGGAATCTGCTCAAAGGTCTCAGAATCCATGAAATAATACAGGTCTCCGTCGCTGTACAGATACTGCATGTCCTTGCGCTCTACGAACGCGGTGGGATATTTGTCGTTCGGGTTGAACGTTTTTTCTGTAACGGCGCCTGTGATGACGTTGCGAATCTTAGTGCGGACAAAAGCGGCGCCCTTGCCGGGTTTCACGTGCTGAAACTCGATGATGGAAACCACATTGCCATCCATTTCAAACGTCACGCCATTTCTAAAATCTCCTGCAGATATCATGACCGTATCCTCCAATAACTAATTTACTATCCCTTAGTGTATAATATTTCCTGCTATTTTTCAAGACAAATTTTCGCTAATATAGCATCTTACATCAGGTTTTTTAAGGCATCCAGCGCCAAAAAATAGCTGTGCTTGCCGAATCCGCAGATCTGCCCCGCACACACGTCGGCGATCACGGATTTATGACGGAATTCCTCCCGCGCATGGATGTTGGACATATGCGTCTCTACAAAGGGAATCCGAACGCATGCGATGGCATCGTGCAGCGCGTAGCTGTAATGTGTCAGCGCGCCCGCATTGAGCACCACACCGTCGTAGTTTCCCCGGCAGTTGTGGATTTTATCGATGATGTCGCCCTCATGGTTTGACTGGAAAATCTCACATGTATAATCGAGCTTTTTGGCATATTCCAAAATTTGCAAATTGATGCTCTCTGCAGTCTCGTCTCCATATACACCCTTTTCCCGGACGCCCACCATATTGAGGTTGGGGCCAAGGATCACCAGTACCCGTTTCATACGTCTCCCCCCTTATTTTCCGACCGCCGCGCAATCCGGCGGCGGATTGGCTGCTCCAATTTCCGGCGAACACGGATGGACAAGCCCTCTTCCTCCCCACGCGGCGTAAGTAAAATTGATTTCATAAACGAAAGATTCGCACCCACAACATCCGTAAAAATCTGATCCCCGATTGCCACGGCTTCTTTCCGCCTGGCGCCTAATTTACGAATTGCGCGGAAGTAGGCGATCGGAAATGGTTTAATCGAGAAAGATAAAAACGGTAAATCATACTGCGCTGCAAAGGGCGCGACCCGTTCCGCAAAATTGTTGGACATAATGATGACGCGGAAGCCCTTCTGGCGCATCTTGTGCGTCCACTCCACCGTTCCCGGAAAGGGTTCCTGAGAGCCGTGAAAAGCCAACGTATTGTCCACATCCAGAAGGATGGTGTTCACTCCCATCGATTCCAACAATTCGGGGGTGACGTCCAACAGAGTCTCTACTGCGGCTGTGGGCAAAAACAAAGCCATCGGGCACCTCCCGTCTTGGAAAGAAGCGCCTTGCAGGCGCTTCGAACGTTAAAAAAGCGGGCTTGCAAGCCCGCTTTTTTGTGAAATTCATTCCTGTAAACGCTTATTTAAACTTACGCTTACGGGCCGCTTCGGACTTCTTCTTCCGCCTGACAGAAGGCTTCTCATAAGCTTCTCTCTTGCGAACTTCAGCAATGACACCCGCTCTTGCGCACTGCTTCTTGAATCTTCTGAGCGCGCTATCCAGGGACTCATTGTCCTTAATTCTGATTTCAGCCATTTATTTTCCCTCCCATCCGCCGAAAGGCAGGGGTTAATAGTAACTCAATTACATAAAAGTTATTATACATACACTTTCCGGCTCTGTCAAGTCTTTCCGAACAAACTCTCAAAAAACTCCGTTCCGGAATTGATGTAACCCGAGTATTTTGCCCGGTTTTTATATTATTACATAAAATGGCAAAGAAAGCAATACAAAAACGTAAAAATTCGGAATAATCATTGCAAAATTGCAAAAGCTGTGCCATAATGGAAACAAAACAAATGTACGTTCAGTCGGGCTTCGGCAGCCCTTGACATACGGCGAACTTGTCGCCAAAAAAAGGAGGGCACCCCGTATGGAGTGGAAAGATCGCATTAAGACACGCCGGATTGATCAGGGACTCACATTAGAAAAAGTGGCGCAAGCAGTGGGGGTCAGCGCAGCAACGGTTTCCCGTTGGGAGCGTGGAGAGATTGCCAGCCTGAGTGCCGATAAGGTCTCCCGCTTGGCCGAGATCCTCCAGGTGACGCCGGATTATCTGATGGGATGGGAGACGCCCCCACAGGACGGTAAACTCA
>DBFXIC010000321.1:0-12779 GCA_048455095.1 Anaeromassilibacillus sp. | reverse complement strand
ACAAATTCCAGTTTGTTAAGTACGCTTTATCCGCCTAAGGCCTACGAACCCATAACTACCTTTTTTCATTCTAATATGGCCGCATGGAAATGTCAAACAGCTCATTCCTTTTCATTATTTCATGCTACTGCTCATAACTCTGTTTGTTCGCTTGGGCACCATTCGGGCACCATTTTACCCATTGCAGGACGGTTTCTCACATAGCAGAAATGCTGATTTCATAGGCTTTCCCGGCTGGGAAAAGGATTTTATAACCGCCGAGAATTTACTATTTTTTTATTGCGCCCAATTTAGGGGCACAACTTTTATGAGAAGCATAGCGCATCAAAAATGGATGGCAGCATCGCTTGTCTGTGCCTGAACGCCGGGATACCCTTCTTTTATTACAGCACGCCCTTTTCTATCGGAATGGGTCGAAACTGTATTTCTTTCACAAAGCGATAGAGTGCATGCGGAAAAAGCTTGATACCTCTCCTATTGCAATCTTTTTTCTGCAAGGTTATAATCCAGTCATAGTCCCGGGTTGTTCAAAGGTTTGCCGGGGAAATGGCCGTCAGAAAACGAGGAGGTTTCAATGATGTTTGAGCAATTAAAAGAAATTATTCGCAATTATGTACAGGTTGAGGACAAGGATATCCATGAGGATTCCCGTTTTGTGGAGGACCTTGGGTTCAATTCCTACGAGTTCATGTGCCTGGTTGGCGAAGTCGAGGACGTATTCGACATCGAGGTAGAGGAGCGCGAGGCCGCAAAGATCAAGACGGTCCAGGAGGCGATGGATTACATCGCGACATTGACGGAAGAATGATCTGCGCTTGTCCGGTGCCCGACCGTCCATCGGAACACCCTTATGCGTATGCGCTCTTGTCCTGGGCGCTGTTTCATCGGTATGGGCTTTCCGGGCACCTGGCATTGGCGCGGACGGCCGGAGGGAAGCCGTATCTGCGTGATTTTCCAGATCTGTATTTCAGTGTCAGCCATTGCGCGGGCATGGCCGCCTGCTCCGTGGATTGTGTGGAAACAGGGGTGGACGTGGAACGAATTCGTCCCTACCATCCTCAAGCACTGCGGCGGTCTCTGGCTCCACAGGAGCAGGAACAGGTGCTGCAGAGCCGGATCGCGGACGAGCTGTTTTTTCGCTTCTGGACGTTAAAAGAGAGCTATGGAAAGGCATTGGGGCGCGGCCTTGCCTATCCCCTGCGGGAGGTGCAGTTTTCCCTGGACGGGACGCCGACGTGCAGCGCACCCGGCGTCTCCTTCGCACAAAATCTGCTGCCGGGCGGCTTTATCCTTTCCGTTTGCAGGAGAGGGCCCGCCCAAAAGCAGGAAGTGGTATTTTTCCGGCGTCTGCCGGAGAGGACAGGAGGTATTTTTTATGAGGATGGATCAGCTGACCAATCTGAAGGATCTGATTGATTTCGCCGCGGAAACCTATGGGGATAAAACGGCGATCCGCTACAAAAAGAGGAAGGAGATCGTCGACCGCTCCTATTCAGATTTAAAAAGGGACAGCGAAGCGTTCAGCCGGACATTGCAGTCCCGGGACCTGTGCGGCAAACACATCGCGCTCCTGGGCCCCACCAGCTACGAGTGGATTGTGTCCTACTTTGGCGCGGTCAACAGCAACAGCGTCGCGGTGCCCATCGATAAAGAACTCCCGGCTGCGGATGTTTGCGACGAAATCAACCGGGCGGACGTCGAGGTACTGGTCTATGACAGCGGCTACGCGGATGTGGCGGATGTGGTTCGCCAGAACTGCCCGCAGGTGGGGACGTTTTTCGAGATGCAGCGCGAGCAGCACGGCGAAGAGGCCCTGGCACTCCACCGCTGCCTGGAAGAAAGCGCAGGCCCCTTCAACGAACCGGTGGACCGCGAAAAGCTCTGCGCCATCCTGTATACCTCCGGGACGACGGGAAAGAGCAAAGGGGTTATGCTCAACCAGCGCAACTTGATCGAAAACGTTGTCCACATGGAGATGGAGATCGAACCGGGTTCCGCGGTGTTGATGACGGTGCTGCCGATTCATCATGCATATTGCTTTACATGCGATATTCTCAAGGGCCTCCAGCTTGGGTCCACCATCTGCATCAACGATTCGTTGATGCGCATCGCCAAGAATTTGCAGGTATTCAAGCCGAATACCATGCTCGTGGTGCCGATGATCGCCCAGGTGATGTACAATCAGGTCTGCGAGGCGGCCAAAAAGGCGCTGGTCCTCCCCAAAAAGATGGTGGCGAAGGCTGCGTTCGGCGGGAACCTGCGCACCATCTACAGCGGCGGCGCTTATTTGAACCCGGAGATGATCGGCAAATTCCGCGAACTGGGCATCGATCTGTCACAGGGCTACGGCATGACGGAATGCGCCCCGTGCATCAGCCGGAATTCGGAACACTGCTTTAAAGAGGAATCCGTTGGCAAGCTCTTGCCCGGCTGTGAAGCGCGGGTGGTGGACGGCGAAATTTGGGTAAAAAGCAGCTCTGTGATGCTCGGATACTATAAAAACGAAGAGGCCACCCGGGAGACGCTGGTGGATGGTTGGCTGCGCACGGGAGATCTCGGCTATGTGGACGAGGACAACTTCCTCTATATTACAGGACGAAAGAAGAACCTGATTATCCTCAGCAACGGAGAAAATGTATCGCCCGAAGAGCTGGAAAACCGCATCGACGAGAACCCACTGGTGGCGGAAGTGTTGGTGTACGAGGATGAGGGGCAGATCACCGCGGAGATTTATCCCAATGAGGAATACGCGGCGAAGAAGCGCATCAAGGACGTACAACAGGCGCTTTCCACCTGGATTGACGAGATGAACCGCAGCCTGCCGATGTTCAAACAGGTGCGCAGGATCAAACTGCGCGATTCCGAGTTTGAAAAGACAACGTCTCGGAAGATCAAGAGACATTACGGGCCGAATGCTTCTGCCGAAACGGATCTCTAAACCCAGAATGGCGCATTTGATGTGCGAAAAAAAGGCGCTGCCCTCGCAGGCCCGGTTGGAAAAGAGGAAAGAACATGGAATTTAAAACCCGTCTTTTACAGGAGGGACGTCCGGAGGACCCCGGGCGCCCGGCCCGGGAGACAGCAGTCTACGATTTGCTGGAAGAACTGGCGATCCCCTATTACCGGCTGGATCACAGCCCGGCCATGACCATTGCCGACTGTATAGAGGCAGAGGCGCTTTTGGGCGTGGAAATCTGTAAGAACCTCTTTTTATGCAACCGGCAAAAGACCAGGTTCTATCTGTTGGTGATGCCGGGGCGAAAGGCGTTCCATACCAGGGAGCTTTCTTCGCAGATCGGCAGCGCGAGGCTGTCCTTCGCGGGCCCGGAGGATTTGGAGGCGCGGCTCGGGGTGACGCCGGGTTCTGTCAGCATCTTGGCGCTGATGAACGACCCGGAGCACCGGGTACAGCTGCTGGTCGATAGGGAGGTGCTGGAATCCCCCTGGTTTGGCTGCCATCCATGCCTCAACACGTCCAGCCTGAAAATCCGGACCAGGGATGTCTTTGAAACGTTCCTGGCCCATACGGGGCACCGGATGGTTCCGGTGACCTTGACAGACGATCCATCATCATTTTAAAAGGGCGGGCATTCCCGCCCTTTTTTGTTTACAGCTGTTTTGCAAGAAAAAGAGATGGTTCGCACACGGAAACAAATTCCCCCGCATAAGATACCAGCAGATGAATCGATTTCAGACGTGGGGGGATTTTTTCTATGGTAACCATCAGCTTGTGCATGATTGTACGGAATGAAGAGGCTGTTTTGGCGCGCTGCCTGGACTCTGTGAAGGGAGTCGTGGACGAAATCATCGTGGTGGATACAGGCTCCACGGATCAGACAAAGAAGATTGCGCGGCGCTATACGGAACGGGTATACGATTTCCCGTGGGTGGACGATTTTTCCGCAGCGAGAAACTTTTCCTTCTCAAAGGCGACAATGGATTACTGCATGTGGCTGGATGCGGACGATGTTCTGCTGGAAGACGATCAAAAGGCATTGCAGGAACTCAAGGAGCGTTTGGAGCCCGCCACGCAGGTGGTGATGCTTCCCTATCATACGGCGTTTGATGAGGAGGGGAAACCGTCCTTTACATATTATCGGGAACGCCTGATCCGCAATCGTGCCGGTTTTCGATGGGAAGGGGCCGTCCACGAGGCGATCACGCCGGTGGAGCCGATCGTGTATGCGCAGGCAGCCGTCACACACCGAAAGCCCGGCGCAGGGGACCCGGGCCGAAATCTGCGCATCTATGAAAAGCAGCTTGCCGAGGGCAAGGAGTTCTCTCCGCGCGAACAGTTTTATTATGCCCGGGAATTGTATACGCACGGACAGTATGAGAAAGCGGCGTGTATGTTTGTGGAATTCCTAAATAGTGGGAAAGGCTGGCTGGAAAATGAGATCGACGCATGCCGCCAGTTGTCCTACTGCCAGTACGCGCTTGGAAAGGAACAGGAGGCCCTGCGTGCCCTGCTGCGGAGCCTGGAATTCGACGCGCCGAGGGCGGAGGTCTGTTGTGACATTGGCAAGCATTTTATGGATCGGGCGCAATACCGGCAGGCGATCTTCTGGTTTGAAACTGCAGCAGGGAGGCCCCGAGCCGACCGGTCGGGCGCATTTATTCAACCGGACTGCTATGATTACATCCCATACTTGCAGCTTTGTGTCTGTTATGACCGACTGGGCAATTATATCATGGCCGATCTTTATAACGAGCAGGCATGGGCCTGCAAGCCACAGTCGGAAATCTGCGCGGAAAACGACCGTTACTTTGAAAAAGTATTGCAATCCAGGATGCCCGAATAAATCTTAGAGCAAAGAATGCATCTACCCAGAAAAGTTTAAAAGTTGGCTTTTTAAGGGAGAAACTCACCCGCAGAATGCAGCCGAAAATTGCATTCTATGGGTGGGTTTATTTTTTGAAAAAAGGAAAAAGAAAATTTCTAGATTTGTTGCACAAATGGCGATATTTTTTATAGGATAGCGTATTTTATCTTGTAGTCCAGACTGAAATATGATATTATTTACAATATATTCTGATGATCTTTGTGAATCGTTATGCAGAACCGCATAATTGCATCCATAAGGATTCTGTAAAAAACGAACGATGTTGACGCCTCTGATTGGGGCGGATAGAGAAGGAGGATGAAGCCAAAAAGCAATTTTGAAAAGCAAGATATGAAGAAAAGAGAGACAGTTTGAGAAGGAGGCTTGTTCAAACGTGAAACAAAGCAGAAGGTTGCTCGCTTTGCTTTTAGCAGGTGCGATTGCAACAGGAAGTTTCACCAGTGCACTGGCTTTGACCAATGAAGAGGTTAAGGACAGCACGGCAGCGAGTTCGAGCACATTGGCGGATGCCGCTGAACTTGACCGGCAGATGTTGTTTAATGATGATTGGAAATTCTATCTGGGCAACCCATCGGGCGCACAGGCAAAAAATTTCGACGATTCCAGCTGGCGCGATGTGACGCTGCCGCACGATTGGAGCATCGAGTTTGACTTTACCAACGGGGCGACTACGTCGGAAATCGGCCACCTGGCCGGCGGTATCGGCTGGTACCGCAAGACCTTTACCCTGCCGGCTGAGATGGCGGGCAAACGCATCACCGTCGATTTTGGCGGCGTGTACATGGACAGCTATACATACATCAACGGGGAACTGGTTTCCCGCCATCCGTATGGCTACACGCCGTTCTCCTACGACATCACGGATCTGGTGGTCTGTGACGGCAAGACGGAGAACGTCATTGCAGTGCAGGCAGAAAATAAGATCACCAGTATGCAGGGTACCACCAGCCGCTGGTATTCCGGCAGCGGTATCTATCGCGACGTCAATCTGACCGTGACGGAGCCGGTGCACCTGGCGCGCTACGGCACAAAGATCACCACGCCGGACCTGGAAGCGGAATACACCGCTGGCAACGACGTAACGGTCAATGTTGCCACGCAGGTACAGAACGATTCCGAAGAGGCCGCGGAAGTGACCGTGCAGACCTCTATCGTGGACTATGCGGACGAAACCAGTGTTCTGGTTGCGCCCCAAACCTCCGAGGCGGTCTCTGTTGCAGCCGGCGAAACGAAGACGGTGGAGCAGGTGCTCTCCGCAGCGAACCCGGCCCTGTGGTCCGTGGACGACCCGAACCTCTACAACGTGGTGACGGAAATCCTGGTCGACGGCGTTGTGACCGACCGCTATGAAAGCCGCTTTGGCTTCCGCTGGACGGAATTCACCGTCAACGACGGCTTCTATCTCAACGGCGAGTGGATGAAGCTCAACGGCATGTGTATGCACCATGACCAGGGCGCCCTGGGTGCAGTGGCGAATTACCGCGCCATCCAGCGCCAGATGGAGATCCTCAAGGGCATGGGCGTCAATGCCATCCGCGTGACGCATAACCCGGCGGCGGACGAGCTGCTGCAGGTTTGCGACGAAGTGGGCATGATGGTCATCGAAGAGGCATTCGACTCCTGGTTTGTGGGCAAAAAGGACTATGACTATGGCAAGCGCTTCTTTGAAGTGGCGGCCACGGACCCGACCGCGAAGCCCGGCCAGACCTGGGCGGAATTTGACCTGAAGACCATGGTCAACCGCGGCAAGAACTTCCCGTCCATCATCATGTGGTCCCTCGGCAACGAAATCTACGCGGCGGACAACGCCAGAGGCCCGGAGACGGCGCAGAAATTGTACAATTGGGCCAAGGAAGTCGACAATACCCGCCCCTGCACCATGGGCGAGGATAAATTCCGTGAGAGAAGCGCGACGGACACCACGTCCACCTACATCCAGGTTGCCAATAAGATGGACGTCGTCGGCGTAAACTATATGGACCGCTATCCGGCAAAGTACGATACCCTCCGCAGCACGCATCCGAATTGGATGATCTACGGTTCGGAGAACTCCTCCGCAACAAAGAGCCGCGGCATTTATGCGCATCCGGACAGCGAGGGCACCGGAGACTCCGGCAGCCATCCGGACTATCAGCAGTCCTCCTACGACAACGACCATGTCGGCTGGGGCAGCACGGCGACCCAGAGCTGGACGGCGAACCGCGACAGGAAATATGTCATGGGCGAATTCGTCTGGACCGGCTTCGATTACATTGGCGAGCCGACCCCGTGGAACCAGAACGCATATGCGCCCCCGAAGAACTCCTACTTCGGTGTGGTGGATACCGCCGGTTTCGTGAAGGACGACTATTATCTGTATGAGAGCCAGTGGACCTCTGTTGAGGATAACCCGATGGTTCACATCATGCCGCACTGGAACTGGGACGATGCTTCCCTGCGTTCCAAGGTCACGGTGAACGGCAACATCCCGGTCCGCATTTATTCCAATGCGCGTTCCGTGGAGCTGTTCAAGGACGGCGAGTCCCTCGGCAAGAAGACCTTTGCCACCATCGCCCCGTATCAGGATGAAAATGGCGATGACGTCGTTTACCAGGTGAACCCCGATAATCGCAGCAAGCTCTATCTGGAATGGCGCATTCCGTATCAGCCGGGCGAGTTGAAGGCGATCGCTTATGATGTGGATGGCAATGTAGTGGCGGAAGACGTCGTGACCACAGCGGACGACCCGGCGGCGATTAAGCTTTCCGCGGACTGTCAGGTCATCAAGTCCGATGGACGCGACCTCTCCTACATCACCGTGGACGTCACGGACGCGAACGGCAATTTCATGCCCACCGCGGACAACCAGATGTATTTCAACATCACCGGCGACGGCAAGATCGTCGGCGTGGACAACGGCAACGCTCCGAGCTGGGAGCGCTATAAGGATTACGACGGCGTTTGGAAGCGCAAGGCCTTCAGCGGCAAGGCGCTGGTCATCGTACAGTCCACTAAAGAAGAGGGTTCCTTCACCCTGACTGCGACGGGCGACGGCCTCTCCAGCGATTCCATCACCTGCTATACCACCCCGAACGCAGGCGAGGGCAAGGATATCCTCGGCTACGACAACCCGGGCACGGTTGTCACCAATGTCAACGAGCAGCCGAACCTGCCGGAGACGGTCATGGCGATCTACAGCGACGGCAGCAAAGAAGAAGTCCCGGTCACCTGGGATGAAATTTCCGCTGACAAGCTGGCGCAGCCCGGTTCCTTTGTGGTCAGCGGCGACGTGGACGGCACAACGGTAGAAATTACAGTTGTTGTCAAGAGCGTCCTCGGCGTGCGTGATACGCGCATGGTAACCCGCACAGGAACCATCCCGACGCTGCCTGCAACTGTGAAGGTCATGTACAGCGACGGAACAGAGTTGAGCGCGGCGGTTACCTGGGAAGAGATCACTGCGGACGATGTGGCCCAGGCGGGTACTGTCGTCAAGCACGGCGCCGTGGAAGGCGCTCCTGCGGATATGAAGGCAACCGCCTATATCCGCGTGGGCGAGCAGCTTATTCACAATGACAACATTGCTCTGGCCTCCAAGGGTACCACGACTACAGCTTCCTTTAACCAGGGAGAAGGAGACAACAATTCCGGTTCTGTGAACGATGGCTCGACGGAACAGCGTCCCTGCTGGAACAACTGGGTAAATCCCGGTTGGGGCAACAAGGAGACTTCCTGGGTCGGCCTGCACTTCCCGGAGGCTTATGAGATCGGAAGCGTCGGCGTCTACTACTTTACGGACAATGCGACCGCACTGCCGAGAGAAGCCACGCTGGAATACAAGGACGCTGATGGAAACTGGGTTGCGGTTGCAAACCAGAGCAAGACCAGCGGCTTTGTACAGACATCGAAAAATGCAATCACGTTTGACCCGGTCACGACCAGCGACCTGCGGATCGTGATGAAGGGCCAGATTTCCGGTTCCAACTTTAAACCTGTTGGCATTGCGGAATTCCAAGTCTATGCAGATGTTACATCCGCGCCGGTGCCGAGCAGCGACGCGACGCTGACTGCGCTGCAGCTGGACGGCAAGAATCTGGAAGGCTTTGATCCCTCCAATTACGCTTACACCTATACGCTTGGATTTGCCGATGAACTCCCCGAGATCACGGCGACTCCTGCGGAGAACGCTTCCGCGTTTATCGTCCCGCCGCTGACCAGCGACGGCACTGCGACCGTCATCGTCACTGCAGAAGACGGCACGACCAACCGCTACACCATCACCTTTAAGCGCAGCGACGCGACGTTGGCGAAGGTGGAGCTCTCTGCCGAAAAGACCACCTTTGCGGTGAACGAGCTGATTCCGTACACCCTGACCGCCTCTATGGAGGATGGCACCAAACTGAACAGCGACAGCTATACCGTGACTTACACGGTGACAGCCACGGACGCTGGACAGAAGGGCTGGGTCAAGGTCAACAACAACGGCCAGATCGAAGCGCATTCCGCCGGTACGGTGGAAGTGGTGGCGGAAGTCACCTATCGCGGCAAGACGGTTGCCTCTGCTCCCCTGACTTTGACAGTCACGGAAGCGAGCGAACCGATTGTCGTACAGTTCTATGATGCAGTTTCCGTTACGACAAAGCTGAACACCGCCCCGGTCCTGCCGGAGAAGGTCATGGCATATGTCGCCAACAGCTTTGCGAGAGAACTCTCCGTCAAGTGGGATTCCATTGATCCCGCCAAGCTTGCCCAGTACGGTCAGTTTACCGTAGAGGGCACTGTCGAAGGGCAGGAATTGAAACCCACCGCGACAGTTACCGTGAAGGACGCCATTGCGGCACAGCAGATCTCTGCTGCAACGCCGTACGCCAATATTCCGACTCTGCCGGAGATCGTCACCGTATACAACAGCGATGGAACCACCAAGACCGAAGTGCCGGTCGAGTGGGAAGCGGTTTCCGCGGACGCCTTTAAGGTGGAAGAGGGAACCATCGTCGCAGTCAACGGCACGGTCGATGTGGACGGCACAAAGTTGCCCGTCGTTGCGAATGTTCGCGTGACGAGCACGGATGTGGTTGTCAGCAAGAACTATGCGGAGCTCCAGAACGGCTATGAGCTTCCGTTCGCTATCGCCTCCTATACCAACGACGGCGCCGATTCCACGGACCGCGTGGATAAGCTGAACGACGGGATCATTTCCTTTGCCACCACGGATGCGGCTGGCAAGAACATCTGGTGCGACTGGAAACGCAACGCCGGCGGCACAGAGAACTGGATCGCCGTTATCATCGGCAACAGCGGCGCAGTCGTAAACCGCTATGTGGATACCGTAAAGGTTGGTTTCTACGATGAAGGCGCCTCCGGCGGCACGCAGAAGCCCTCTGATTACAGAGTGGAATACTATACAGGTCCGATCGACTTTGAGTTGCCGGCCGGCCCGGCGACCGCTTTGGGCCCGAACAACCCGCGCGGCCATATCCGCGACATGGCAAACAGCCCGCTCAACGACGACAGCAATTGGAAAGAAGTTTCCTATGTGGACGGCAAGCCTGCGGTCAAGACCGGCGAAATGACGGAAGTCACCTTTGAGCCGGTGGCGTCCTGCATGTTCCGCGTCTACATGATCCCGACCGGCAGCGTATGCCTGGGCGCAACGGAAATCCAGTACTACGGCAAGAACGCTGTTGCGAAGAACGACTTTGCAGTCAACGCGATTAACGTGGGCGGCAAAACGCTCGCGGACTTTGACGCTTCCAAGATGGAGTACACGGTGGAGCTCGACTCCGCGACGGTTCCGACCGTGACGGCTGAGGCCACCAACAACGCTTCCATCACCGTGGTTCCCGCAGTGGATGCGAACGGCACGGCGAAGGTCATCATCACACCGGAAGATGGCAGCATCGCAAATACCAAGACCTACACCATCAAGTTCCACAGTGAATCCACAGGCGATTCCTATCTGGTAACAACGGAGCCGGTCGAGGGCGCTTCCGTATCCGCAGACCTCGCGAAAGCGCAGGAAGGCCAGACCGTCACCGTGAACATCGCCGACATCGCAGCGGGCAAGCAGTTCCATTCCATCATTGTGATGGATGCCCAGGGCGATCAGATTGAGACCACGGAAGTGAAGGCAGGCGCGCAGTACACCTTTACGATGCCCGCTTCCTCCGTGACCATCACCGTCGTTCTGGAGGACAGCAATCCGGAACTCACGCATAAGCTGACGGTTTCCTACTCCGGTAAGAACGTCTCCCTGTGGGTGAACGGCGAGCAGCAGAAATTCGCGGACAATGTGAACATGTACAAGGCGGACGTGAAGAAGGGTGAAATCATCGCCCTGACCTTCAAGCCGCGTTACGAGGGAAGAGAGTTCCGCGAGATCCTCTGCAACGGCGAGGTACAGGCACTGACGAATACAAAGGAATATCTGTACACCGATACCATGGAGGGTATGGATAAGACTTTGAAGTTCACCTTTGACGTCGTTTACAAAGCGCTTCTGAAGCAGACCATCGACGCTGCGCAGAAGGAAGTCGACGACGGCAAGACCACGGGCCTGATCCAGGTTGTGCAGGAGGCGTTTGAAGCGCGCTTCCAGCATGCGAAGGATGTTTTCGCCGATGGCAAGGCCACCCAGGCGCAGATCGACGCAGCCCATATGGATCTGACGATGGTTCTGCATTTCCTGGAATTCAAGTTTGGCAATAAGGAATCCCTGGGCAAGGTCATCAAGACCGCGGAAGCGATCGACCTGGACGTCTATGTACAGGCGGGCAAGGACGAATTTGCAGCTGCTCTTGCAGAGGCAAAGGACGTCTATGGGCAGGACTATCCGTCCCAGGCGGAGATCGACGCGGCGGCTGAAAGGCTTCTCACGGCGATGCTGGCGCTCGACAGCAAGGGGAATTTGGATCTTCTGAACTATGTGATCGCGGAAGCGGAAAAGGTCCTTGCAGTCCTGGATGAGAAATACGTCCCGGACGAAGAGGCCAACAATGCGTTCAAGGTTTCCCTTGCAACGGCGAAGTCCATGACTGAAGAGAGCGGCCAGAGAGCAATCGATGCGGCGATGTCCGACCTCTCCGACAAGATGATGGCGCTCCGCATCAAGGCGGACAGAGCCCTCTTGGATGAGCTGAAGCAGTTCCTGGCGGATATGGAGAAGGTTGATTCTTCCGATTACACGGTGGCCAGCTTTGCACCGTTTGCACGTTCTCTGGAGACCCTGCGGGCTTTGAATGAGAACGCTGCGATGCTGAGCCAGCAGGATGAACCGCAGATCAGAAGCGCCATTCAGAACACGAAAGAACTGTATGCGGTGCTTGTTAAGAAGAACGGCGGCTCCCATTCCGGCGGCGGTTCCTCCGGCGGAGGCCATTCCAGTGGTTCGGGCAGCACTTCCGGCGCGGGTACCGCTCCGGCGACGACCTCCCCGGTGCTCCCAGCGCCGCAGAATACACAGCCGCAGGTCTATGTTGTTTCCGATACAACACTCCCGTTTGGCGTCAAGAGAGGCAGCGCGTACTGCTTCAAGATGACGGTGGTCGGCAGCACCACAGCGGTGCCGAGCTTTACGGTCGGCGACGGCGGCGTGCTCAAGACCCAGTATGTTGCGAAGATCGGCAATGACTACTACTTCCGCGTATGGGCGGTTGGTGCACCGGGCAGCAGCACGGGCGTGTACACCACCCTGCCGGGACAGAACCCGCAGCTCCACTGTGTGGTAACAGTGAAATAAGCAAGTTCTAATCAGGCTTTTAAAAAGCAACGTATCCCCATAAAGAGCGGCCCCGGACAACAATATGCTGTCCGGGGCTGCTTTCTGGTTTTAAAGTTCCTTGCCGGCAGGAATAAAGTCCGTTTTCCATTTGGAAGATGCGTGGAGAAGCGCAAGGCGGGTTGCCGAACTGGAACTGCGCCCAAAATCCCCAGCACGGTCTGTAAACAATTTAATAC
>DBFXIC010000320.1:0-7590 GCA_048455095.1 Anaeromassilibacillus sp. | reverse complement strand
CAATAAAAGCCCGCACCAGCCTTTTCTTTCAGGGCAGTGCGGGCTCTTTCTCTATACATTTTTATTTTGCAATCTTACCGATATCGCGGCGGTAGTGCGCGCCGTCAAAATGGATCTTCTCCACCGCAGCATACGCCTTCTGCAGGGCTTCGTCAAGAGTCTCGCCCTTAGCAGTGACGCCCAGCACGCGGCCGCCATTGGTATAGAATGTTTCATTTTCCAGCTTCGTGCCTGCGTGATAAACCACAGCGCCATCCACCTGGCCGTTTTCATCCAACCCGGTGATCTCCAATCCCTTCGGATAGGAAGCTGGGTAACCGCCAGAGGCCATCACAACGCATGCCGCAGCGCCGTCATACCACTCGACCGGCTGCTCTTCCAGGCGCTCCTCGATAACCGCCTGCATCACATCCACCAAATCGGTCTTCATGCGCGGAAGCACCACCTGCGCCTCCGGGTCGCCAAAGCGGGAGTTGTACTCGATTACCTTCGGGCCATCCGGTGTGAGCATCAGACCGAAGTACAGGCAACCCTTAAACGGACGGCCCTCTGCCTGCATTGCACGGATTGTCGGCAGGAAGATCGTGTCCATACAGACCTGTGCGATCTCGTCGGTATAGTGCGGGTTCGGGCTGATGGTTCCCATTCCACCCGTATTCAGTCCCTGATCGTTATCCAGCGCGCGCTTGTGATCCTTGCTGGACACCATAGGTTTCACGCATTTGCCGTCTGTAAATGCCAATACGGAGACTTCCGGGCCGGTGAGGAATTCCTCAATGACCACCTGGTTGCCGGATGCGCCAAACGCCTTGTCCTCCATAATCTTCTTGACTGCGTCCCTGGCCTCCTGCAAATCGGCGGCAATCAACACGCCCTTGCCGAGCGCAAGGCCGTCTGCCTTGACGACAATCGGGAACTTGTTGTTTTGCTCAATATACGCAACCGCTTCCTTCGGGTCACTGAATACCTCGTATCCCGCCGTGGGGATATTGTATTTTTTCATCAGGTTCTTCGAAAAGACCTTGCTGCTCTCGATCTGCGCCGCAGCAGCGTTCGGCCCGAAGGCGGGAATGCCCGCCGCTTCAAATCGATCGACCATGCCCGCCGCGAGTGGGTCGTCCGGCGCGACAAAGACCAAATCGATTTGCTTTTCCTTTGCAAATGCGACTGCGCCGTCCAGATCCATGGCAGAGATTGCAACGCATTCCGCGTCCTTTGCGATGCCGCCATTGCCCGGCGCACAATAGATGGCTTCCACCTTGGGGCTTTCCTTCAGCTTGCGGATGATGGCGTGCTCACGCCCGCCGCCGCCGATGACCAATACTTTCATCTTGCAAACCTCCGATGCATCAATGGTGGAACAGGCGCATGCCAGTGAAGGCCATCGCAATCCCATATTTATTGCAGGTCTCGATCACGTTGTCGTCGCGGATGGAACCGCCCGGTTCCGCAATGTACTGCACGCCCGTCTTGTGCGCGCGCTCAATGTTGTCGCCAAACGGGAAGAACGCGTCGGATCCCAGGGAAACGCCGGTCAGCGTATCCAGCCATGCGCGTTTCTCCTCGCGGGTCAGCGGCTCCGGCTTCTCGGCAAAGAGATTTTCCCAAGTCCCGTCCGCCAAAACATCCATGTATTCCTCTGAGATATACACGTCGATGGTGTTGTCACGATCCGGACGGCGGATACCCTCCTTAAACTTCAAGCCCAGCACCTTCGGATGCTGACGCAGGAACCAGGTGTCCGCCTTGTTGCCAGCCAAACGCGTGCAGTGGATGCGGGACTGCTGTCCAGCGCCCACGCCGATGACCTGCCCGCCCTTTGCATAGCAAACAGAGTTGGACTGCGTATATTTCAGTGCGATCAGGGAGATCAGCAGGTCGCGCTTTGCATCTTCGGGGATCTCCTGATTGTCGGTAACAATGTTGAAGAGCAGCGCCTCGTCGATTTTGAATTCGTTGCGGCCCTGTTCAAAGGTAATGCCGAACACATCCTTGTGCTCCACCGGGGCGGGCTTATAATCGGGATCGATCTTGACCACATTGTAGCCGCCCTTGCGCTTTGTCTTGAGAATTTCCAGCGCCTCATCGGTGTAGCCGGGAGCAATGATGCCGTCGGATACCTCGCGGGCCAGCAGCGTCGCTGTCTCCTTGTCGCACACATCGGAGAGCGCCGCCCAGTCTCCATAGGAGGACATACGATCTGCACCGCGCGCGCGCGCATAGGCGCTCGCAATTGGAGTAAGCTCCAGATCATCCACAAAATAAATCTTTTTCTCTACATCGCTCAGCGGCAGGCCAACTGCCGCGCCTGCCGGGCTGACATGCTTAAAGGAGGCAGCAGCCGGAAGCCCGGTGGCTTCCTTCAATTCTTTCACAAGTTGCCAGCTGTTAAACGCATCCAGAAAGTTGATATAGCCGGGTTTGCCGTTCAACACCTCGATCGGCAACTCCGCGCCGTCCTTCATGTAGATGCGGGACGGCTTCTGGTTCGGGTTGCATCCATATTTCAATAAGAGTTCGTTTGCCATTTTGTACTCCTCCTATTCCTGATTTTTATTTACGATCCGAGTATCTGTTTCCCCGGTTTCCAAGTTGATGTAGCGGGTAAACAGGGATACCTTGTTGTCTCCGTTGAGGGAATTCCACACCAGCGCGGTGAACGCGTCGATATCGCCCTCCAATTTTACCTGCGTGGGTTCCCCCTCAAAGGACGGCAGCGGATTTCCGTCGCCCTCATAGGTGTGAATAAAATGCCCTTCGCCCGCGCGCGGTACATCGTAGTCGAAGAAATAGCGGCGCGTGGAGGACTCATCCCCGTCCGCGCTTTTTAAAATGGAGAGCTTATAGCAGTTGTTCTCCAACTCCACCACGCCAGAAATACGGGGGGTAAAGTTGGGGCCGTCCGGCTCAAAGGTGCGCGTGCGCAGCGCATCCTCAAAGCTCTTGCCCTGCTGCAAAAAGTCATAAACGGTATCTGTCTGGTCTCCGTTCGTCACGACGGTGGTTTTTCCCAGCACGCGCACCGGGGAATAGATGATCAGGGACGGGTCTACCATCTTGCTCTCGTCAAACGCCTTTGTCTTGATACCCGCGCCGTCCTCAATAAACACGCGGTTACGGCTGTTCTCGCTGCGGCCCATGATGAAATACGCGATGACCGCGCTCTTGCCGTCCGCGCTGCGGCCCAGCACAATGCCGCGCCCCGGATAGGAATTGGAGGACAACTCCTCCGCCAGATTCTTTGTCACCATATCTTTTCCGCCCTTTCTATGATTCCACAATCCTGGTTCGTCCATTTTCCACAACGATCTTCCCCGCGCAGAACAGCTCCACCGCCCGCGGCAAGAGTTTCCACTCCGCCTGCTCCATGATCCGGCGCTGCAGCGTCTCCGGCGTATCATTAGGAAGCACCTCGACCGCCTTTTGCAAAATAATCGGCCCGCCATCGCACACTTCGTTGACAAAGTGGACCGTGGCTCCGCTCACCTTGACGCCCTTTTCCAGCGCCGCCTCGTGGACATGCAGCCCGTAGAAACCCGGCCCACAAAAAGAGGGGATCAGCGCCGGATGCACGTTGATGATTCGGTTCTCATACCGCCGGATCACGGTCTCGCTGATGATGGTCATAAATCCGGCCAGCACCACCAGCCCGATCTGAAATTCCTCCAGCAACGCCAACAGCGCCGCATCGTAGTCCGCCTGCTGTGCAAATTCCCTGCGCAGCAGCACTTTTGTGGGAATACCGGCTTTCCCGGCACGCTCCAGCGCATAGGCGTCGGCCCGGCTGGAAATCACCAGGGAAATCGCGCCGTTTTGAATCTGTCCGGCATTCTGTGCATCGATCAGGGCCTGCAGGTTGGTGCCGCCGCCGGAAACCAGAACGGCAATGTTTAACATAGGACGACGCCCTCCCCGCCGGAAACCACCTCGCCCATTGCAAACGCATCTGCGCCGGCCTCTTTCAGAGCGGCCAGGGCCGTGTCCGCCTGCTCCTTCGCCACGGCGATGCACATGCCCACACCCATGTTGAAGGTATTATACATCTCGCGCGTCGGGATATCGCCCGTCTTCTGCATCAGCTCAAAAATTGGCAACTTCGGAATGGAAGCGATGTCGATTTTCGCTGTCAGGCCATTTTTGAGCATGCGCGGGATATTCTCAAAAAATCCGCCACCGGTGATATGCGAAATCGCCTTGACCTCACACGCTTCGAGCAATGCCAAAACCGGCTTGACATAGAGCTTCGTCGGGGTCAACAGCGTCTCACCGAGCGTCCCGCCCAACTCCGGCACATAAAGTCTAACATTTTCTTCATCGATGGCAAAGAGTTTGCGCACCAGCGAAAAACCGTTGGAATGCACGCCGGAAGATGCAAGGCCAATCAGCACATCGCCCGCCGCCAGCTTGGAACCGTCGATGATCTTCTCGCGGTCGACAACGCCCACGCAGAAGCCCGCCAGGTCATACTCATCCACCGGATAAAAGCCGGGCATTTCCGCGGTCTCGCCGCCAATCAAAGCACAGCCGGACTGCACGCAGCCCTCGGCCACGCCGGAGACGATCTCCGCTACCTTCTCCGGCACGTTTTTGCCTACCGCCACATAGTCCAGGAAGAACAGCGGCTTTGCCCCGCAGCACACCACGTCGTTGGCACACATGGCCACGCAGTCGATGCCCACGGTATCGTGCTTATTCATAAGGAAGGCAATCTTCAGCTTTGTTCCCACACCGTCTGTGCCGCTGACAAGCACCGGCTCCTTCATGCCGCCGAGATCCGGCTGAAACAGGCCGCCAAAGCCGCCGATTCCGGAAACCACGCCCGGAATTTTGGTGCGCGCCACATGGTTTTTCATCAGTTCTACTGCTTTGTAACCGGCGGTCACATCCACGCCCGCCTCTTTATACCGATCGCTAAAGCTGTTGTTGTTCATAGATTACTCCTCTCCGGCACAGCCGGTATCCTCAAAATTATAACTCCGCCACTTTTTCCTGGATCGCCGCATCTTTTTTTGCAACGCCGTCCGCCATCTGCTGTTTCATGTCCAGGAGCTTCTCCGCCAGCGTTTCGTCGGAAAGCGCCAGCATCTGCGCCGCTAAGATTGCCGCGTTGTCCGCGCCGTCGATCGCAACGGTCGCCACCGGGATGCCGCTGGGCATCTGCACGGTCGCCAGCAGGGCGTCCAAGCCGTCCAGCGTAGAGGACTTGATCGGGATACCGATCACCGGAAGGATCGTATGAGCCGCCAGCACGCCGCCCAAATGCGCCGCTTTGCCGGCCGCCGCGATAATCACGCCAAATCCGTTCTTCACAGCGTTCTGTGCAAATTCCGCCGCTGCGTGCGGCGTCCTATGTGCGGACATCACATGTACTTCCACCGGAATCTCAAGCGCCTTCAGGCGTTTGACCGCCGCGGAAACCGTAGGAAAATCGCTGTCGCTGCCCATAATCACTGCCACTTTTTTGACTGCCATACTTTTTACACGCTCCCGTTTCTTCATAATCTAAGGAATTTCGTACACGCATAAAAATAAGGCTGCGACGGCAAAACGACGCAGCCTGAATTTTTATGCAGAAAGGGACATGGATACACCCATCCGGCGAATCGAACCGACCAACGCCCCATTGTGAACGGAAAATCCCTTCATTGCCATACCTCCGGTATTGTTTCTGCCCCCGGCTTTTCCGGACGCCTGCGGCCGGCATGGCAAAATTCTAACTATTATTTTAGGATATTTTTCGTCCAAAAGCAAGCCATTTCCAGCAAATTCACGTTTTCGTCCAGTTCAGATGAGGTTTCTACATTTCTCCTTCTTATTTTGTATATTCTGACGCAATCCCAGTTTATTTTGCCAGCTTGCTGTCATCGGACATGAACTCCTTGAGGGAAGTAGCCAAGCCTGCCAGCGACTGCATATTGGACGGAATAATGATCTTCGTCGCCTTGCCGTCCGCAGCCTTCTGGAATGCTTCCAAACTCTTAATTGCAATGACGCCCTCGCCTGGGTTGGCGTCGTTCAGCATCTTGATGCTGTCTGCCAGGGCCTTCTGCACGGAAAGCAGCGCCTCCGCCTCGCCCTCTGCCTCACGGATCTTGGATTCTTTGATCGCATCGGCATGCAGAATCGCAGATTCCTTCTCGCCTTCTGCAATCAGGATGGCACTGCGCTTCTGGCCCTCCGCATCCAGGATTCTGGCGCGGCGTTCGCGTTCAGCTTTCATCTGCTTCTCCATGGAATCCTGAATCTCTGCCGGAGGCAGGATATTCTTCAATTCCACACGGTTGACCTTGATTCCCCATGCATCGGTTGCTTCGTCGAGAATCTGGCGAATCTTGGTGTTGATGACGTCGCGGGAAGTGAGGGTATGGTCGAGCTCCAAATCGCCGATGATGTTGCGCAGGGTGGTGGCGGTCAGGTTCTCAATTGCGGAAATCGGATTTTCTACGCCGTAGGCATAGAGCTTCGGGTCTGTAATCTGGAAGTACACGACGGTATCGATCTGCATCGTGACATTATCCTTGGTGATTACAGGTTGGGGCGGGAAATCAATCACCTGCTCCTTTAACGAAACTTTTTTGGAAATTTTATCAAGGAACGGGATTTTGACATGCAGGCCGGTCTCCCAGGTCACATGGTATGCGCCGAGGCGCTCCATGACGTAGGCATGCGCCTGCGGGACAATTTTGATGTTTGCGATGACGATGATGACAAACAATAATACAAGAATCGTAATAACAAATGGCATAAATTTTCCTCCTCAGTTTTTTGTCAGTGGTTACTTTTCCGTGAAACTTCGATGGTCAGGCTCTACAATCAGTTTAACCCCTTCGATCGCTTTGATCACGACATTTTCCCCTTCCGGGAGAATGGAGCCGTCCGACGAGCGCGCCGTCCAGACGCTTCCGAGCACGGTCACCTGACCAACGCCCTCCGTGTTATCGATCTGCATGGTTACGATACCGGTCTTTCCAATGTATCTTCCTGCGTTGGTGTCCACCTTTTGAAAGTGCATCACCTTTTTGACCATGGGACGGCTAACCAACAGCGCCAACGCTGTGACGCCTGCAAAGACAGCCATCTGAACCCAGAACGGCGCCCCGCATAAATCTGCGATCAACGCCCCAATACCGCCCGCCACCATCCAAATGGATACCAGCTGTACAGTGGCAGCCTCTACAACTACGGCGATGACGATGATCGCAAGCCAGAAAATGGAACTCATTCCCATTGCCGCACCTCCTTTCTGGTGATGTGCTTATCTTAACATACCCCGCCGGTTTCTACAAATGGCGGAAAAAGACGGAGAAGCCGGATTTCGGCCCTTTTTGAAAAGCTACTCCCTCCGCCGCGTCGGGACGTTCCAAGGGGAATCCGGGCTTCTCCAATCGCACAAAAGCGCGGTTTTTGGACAATCCTTACAAAACTGTAATGGATTTTCCGGTAAAAACTGGAAAGGCCCGAAACCCACAAGAGGTTCCAGGCCTTTTAAAGGAATGATTCACTTTTCGATTAATACATGCCGCCCATGCCCGGGTCCGCCGGAACGGGAGCCGGAGCCGGCTCTTTCTTATCCGCCACGAGGCTCTCGGT
>DBFXIC010000319.1:0-14174 GCA_048455095.1 Anaeromassilibacillus sp. | reverse complement strand
GTGTATAATGATAGAAATTACCAATCATTTCTATTTAGATGGGCGGGAAAACATTATGAATGAATTTAATACCCGGAAAAGTATTAATCAGGAAAAAAGCCAGCTGATCAACCGCGCGTTGGTCCTGGACCTGCTGCGGCAGGAGGGCGTCTGCTCACGCGCCACGCTCTCCCAACTGTCCGGCCTCAAGCAGGCAACCATTACCAATATCATCAATGAGTTTATCTCGTGCGGCTTGGTGGTAGAAACCGGCCTGATGAGTGGAAGCAAAGGCCGGCGTTCCATCGGCATCGCGCTCAACGACCAGAAGTACAAGGTCATCGGCATCCGCATGACGCGCAGCGCATTCTATTTGTGCTTGGCGGGCCTGTCCGGAAAATTGTACAGCGTGAAGCAGTACAAAATAGGCCCCAAGGAAAATGTGCAGATTACCATCACGCGCATCCGCACGGCCATCTATACCATGCTGCAGGAGAACACGGACACGGAGATCCCTGTGGTCTGCATGGCGATGCCCGGACCCTACTACGAAGAGCGAGACAGTATTTTCTTTGTCACGGAGCTGTCCGGCTGGCAGAACTTCCCCATCAAAGACGCGCTGACCAAGGATTCGGCCGTACCGATTCAGATCGTGAACGACGCCAACGCGGGCGCGTTTGCACAGCTCTGGTACCGCAGCAAGGAATACGGCATCCGCAATATGATCTATGTCCTGGCGGGCCAGGGCGTGGGCTGCGGCATGATCACCGAGGGCAAGCTGGTTTTGGGCCATCGCGGCCTTGCCGGCGAATTCGGGCACAATACGATCAATTTCAACGGCCCGCGCTGTGAATGCGGCAATTACGGCTGTTTGGAAAAATACTGTTCCTTTATTGTGCTGTGTGAAAATATTGAAGCGCGTCTGAGGAATGGCGAGCCCTCCATGCTGACCCCGGACGACCTGAGCACTGCAAAGCTGGCCGAAGCCGTACACGCGGGCGATACCGTGGCCCGTGAGGAATACGAGAAGGTCTGTGGCTTCCTGGCGATCGGTATCATCAATTTAATCAATCAGTTTAACCCCGGCCTGATCGTCATCGGCGATGAGCTGACCAAAGTAGACGGCGAGCTTCTGCTCTCGGTTGTACAGAAACGTGTACATGACTGTGTAAACCCGCTCATCTATAACGAAATCACCATCGAATTGGATTCCATGCCCGAAAACCCCGTGCTGATGGGCGCGGCGGCCATCGCGGCACAGCAGGTTCTCTCCGACCCAAGTAAACTGATGGATATGCCGGAGGAAGAATAACGACCCTCTACAAAATTAAATGGAAAAGGCCCGCTCTTTTTAAAAGAGCGGGCCTTTTTATACAAGGAAAATGCATATGGTCCCTTACTCCAAAGAAGTATCCCTCCACTTTGCATTTCCCTTTTTATCCGAAAAGAACGCCTGCGCATCCTGATAAAACGACTCCACATCGCCGTCGCCAAACCGGCCCACCCCACAGGGAATCTGTGCGTCGTCGCCCCAACGGTACAACCGCATATGCCCGAGCGACACCAACTCGTATTCAAACATGCTCCACTCGCCGGATGCGTCCTGGCTATGAATCCCGATGTTCAGAAAAGTCACAGGCTCGTCCAGGGAGTATCCCTCCACCCCCAACCCAAACAGGGCCCGCCAGTTGATTCTCCGGCTTACCCGGTGTCTATCCAAAAAATCCAGGAGCTGTTGAATCTGCTCCGGGTCCTCGGTGGAAATCGTCTCCAACGCCTCTGAAAAATCCATTGCGATTGTCCTGCGGCTCACATTGACCTTTTTGGGCTCTCCGTCCACCAGGTCGGTTGCAGACAGTGGGCGCGAATACCAAAACCATGCGGCGAATACCACGGCCAATAAACAGGCAAAAAAGAGAATGCCTCGATGCCTGTCAGACCACCCCCGCAGGAGATCCGGCTCTTTTTGAGATGGCTCCGTCATGACGGGCTGCATCCTTTCTTCCTCCATGATGTGTCCTCCATTGATCCTTTTCAGGATTCCCCGCACATGGAAAATCCCTTTCAAACACAAAAGGAAGAAAGGCGCTTATGCCAGAATCCCTATCGCTCCTGTTGTCCGATCTTCTTTTGATGGAGCAAATGAAGCCATTGTCGCACAGTTTCCCCCAGCAACAAGTTTTCTTCCTTTTCCGCATGGCGCGGCCAATTTGATTCTATTTGTAGCATAAACGGAGAATCGAAAAAAGTCAAATGATAAATTCTTTTCCCTTCACCACTATATCCCGCATGGACGTGTAGTGGATTCTGTTTTGGGTCTGTTCTGCATGTGTGGGGACAAAACCAAATCTTCGGTACGCCGCAACCGCATAGGGGGAGGAATACACCGTCACCTCCCCGCAAGGGAGCTGCTCCCGCACATATTGAAGCAACGCTTTTCCAACACCTTTCCTGTGCCATTCCTTCCTGACAAATCCAAGCTGATATGCGGTCCCCGCATTGCAGACACACCCACAGGCGAAGCGGTTCACTCTCGGATGGGTTCCGAAGGAATCTCCGGAATTCCTCCACATCCTGCGCAGAATACACCGGCGCTTCAAATTGAGAAAACACTTCCCAGGCCAATTGCAACGCCGCCGCTGTTTCGGATGGTTGCAGTTCATGGGTTCCCATAGAAGCCTTCTGTTTCTATGGGCTTTGAAATTTCCCGGACAGCGTTGCCTTTTGCAAAACATGCCCTTCGATCTGCTTCAGCAGATCACCCCTGCGCGCCTCCGGCGGCAGATCGCATAAACAGTCCAAGACATAGACGGTAAAGACATAGGTATGAACGCTTCGCAGAGGCGGTTTCGGCCCTTTGTACCGATTGCGTCCATACGCACGCCCCTGTATCGCACCGCCAAGGGACTCCACCCGCTTGCCCGGCGGAATCGCGGCCGGAATCTGATGCAGGACGGGAAGATTCCAAACAACCCAGTGGTTATAATTGGGAAAAATGGGGTGGGACGCATCGTCCATCGTCACAGCAAGGGATTTGGCCCCCGGCGCCACGCCGTCCAAAAACAGGCTGGGAGAGCGGTCCTCTCCCCGGGCCGAATGGCGCAAAGGAATCCATCCGCCTTCGCAAAAATCTTTACTGGTCACTTTGAGATCCGGCATGGTTTTCTCCTTTTGAGCTGGACCGTCTTCCCAGAAAGAAGGTCCGGCCACATCTGTTTATGTATAGAGGCCATCGGGCAGGAACAGATTCTCCTTTGGCACCTTTTCCCAGGAAAACAACGGAAGCAAGTCGCGCGGCATGGCGGGTTCCGGGTGGGAAAGAAGTCCCGCGAGATATGCTGTGCGGCCCACAATCTCCGCGGCCGAAAGCCCATATGCTCGCAGCGCGCCGATGTCCAGGTCTTTTTCCCGTTTGGAGAGCCGGCGGCCGTCCCGCGCCAACAGGAGCGGCACATGGTAGAACGCCGGGGGATTTGCGCCCAGCAGGCGGTGCAAGTAAATTTGGCGCGGCGTGGAAGAGAGCAGGTCGCGCCCCCGCACCACCTGGGTTACACCCATCATCGCGTCGTCCAGCACCACCGCCAACTGGTAAGCGAACACCCCGTCCGAGCGGCGCAGGATGATGTCTCCGCACGCGTGCTCCAAATTTTGCTCCATCTCCCCATAGTGCCCGTCCCTAAACCGTACCGTTTCGTCCGGCAGGCGCAGGCGTATGGCGGGGGAACGGGTCCGAGCGCGCGCCGCGGCCTGCTCTGGCGAGAGGCTCCGGCACTTGCCCGAATAGAGGAACTCCCCGTCCGAGTTGTGCGGCGCTTCGGCGGCATGCAATTCGGCCCGGGTGCAGAAACAGGGGTACAAAAGTCCCTGTCCCTCGAGCTTTGCAAGTGCCTCTTCATACAATTTTGTACGCTCGCTCTGATAATAGGGGCCGCACGGCCCGCCACCGCTGCCGCCCTCGTCCCAATCGAACCCCAAAAATCGCAGGTCCTCCTCAAACTGATCGGCCAGAAAACGCGATGTGCGGTTTGGGTCAAGGTCCTCCATGCGCAAAACGATTCGGCCGCCCGCCGTGCGCGCAGAAAGCCAGGCCAAAAGCATGCTCAACAAATTCCCCACGTGCATTCTTCCGCTGGGCGAGGGTGCAAACCGCCCCACAATCTGCTGTTTTTCCTCCTCATGCATCCAGTATCCCCCCGGTTGGTGTTCATTTCCATATAGTATAGCATATGGGGTGCCAATCCGGTAGCAGAAACACATTTTTGCATAGATATTCACAAAAAAGTAAGATTTTTGCAAAATTCTTTGACTTATTCATAGAGAAACAGTATAATGAGGTAAACACCAGAGGAAGAGGGGGGCTTATGGGAAAGAAAGGACGATATCTTCTGGCAGCGCTGTTGGCAATCCTGTTGGTGGGATGTCGTGCGTCCCGTTCCGGGGAGCTGACCATGGACGATGTGCGGCAGCTTGCCCAAAAGGGCGACGGCCTCACGTGGAGCGATTTCAGCGCCTATCAGGGAGAGGACGTAGGTTCCGGGTTGTACATCCGCTGTTATCCCATCGATGAATCTTACTGCGTGTTGATCGGAGGACCCAGTCCGGAAGAAAAACCGATGTATATCCGATTGGTAAAGTCGAAGGCTGCGGATTCCTATGTGGACATCCGTTATGACGATCTGGACACCTTTTTAAACGCACAGTAGGGTGGCAGGATGGATGCCATCTGTATAAAGTCCAATGTACGGTTCCCGATTCATGCGGATATGCCGCTAAAAAACGGGTTCTGTTCGTAACAGGGATTGTGTTAAAACGCCGTGGGAAAAACGGCGATTTATTTTAATAAAAATCAAGGGGAGACCCGCTCGAATCCGCGAGCCACTCCGAAGGCACACGAAGGAGGAAAACCGATATGGAAAACCAGACGCATGAGGACAATGAAAAATTGCCTGTCCAAACAGCTCCGGCCGGATTCACCCTGATGGGGGATGACGTACCCGGGGGCATTTTCCGATGCATGACGGACCCCTATTGGACCATTCTGGAGGTAAGCCAGGGATTTTTAAATCTGTTCGGTTATTCCCGGGAGGAGATCGGGCAAAAATTCCGAAATCGCTTTTGGGAAATGATCGACCCACGCGACCGCGGCGCTGTTGCGGAATCCCTTTTTCAGCAGGGCGACCGCAGCGCCGGGCACCGGCTGGAATACCGGGTGCAACACCGGGACGGCCGGGTCCTCTGGGTCTTGGAGCAAGGACGCCTTGTCCGGCGGGAAGGGGCTCCGGATACCTTTTGCTGTATCCTGGCCGATATAACAGAGGGCAAAAGCACCCAGGAGGCGCTGCGCCTCAGCCTGGAGCGGCATCAAATCATCATGGACCAGACGGACGACATCATCATTGAATGGGACATGGTGCACGATTCCTTCAATTATTCTCCAAAATGGAAACGCAAATTTGGTTACACGCCACTGGACCGGGAAATCAGCGGTCATATCAGCGGCCATTCGCATATTCATCCCGACGATCAGCCGCAGATCCTGGAATCCATGCGCGCCATGCGGCATGGAAGGCCCTACAATGAGACCGAATTCCGGTTGCAGACGCTGGACGGGCAATACTTATGGTGCCGCGCGCGCCTGACCGCCCAGTATGATGAGGCACAAAAGCCCGTCAAGGCCATCGGCGTGCTCATCGACATCGACACGGAAAAACGGCAGGCACAAAAGCTGATGGAGATCGCCCAGCGCGATTCCCTGACCGGGTTGTACAACAAGGGGACTTCCCAAAAGCTGATCGAGGACCGGCTGGGCATCTCGGTGATCGGCTTTTCCTCGGCCTTAATGATCATCGACCTGGACAATTTCAAGCAGGTGAACGACAGTATGGGCCATCTGTTCGGAGACGCGATTCTGATCGAATCGGCCCACTGCATTGAAAAACAGTTCCGCAGCGCGGATGTGGTGGGGCGGATCGGCGGCGATGAATTTATGGTGTATATGGAAAACGTCGCGGACGTATCCGTGGTGCAGAAAAAGGCGGAACAGATCATCCGCGAACTGTCCCAGATCCATGTGGGTCAGGATGGCGGGGAATCCATCCAAAATTTTGGCATCTCGTGCAGCATCGGCGCTGCGATTTCCCCTTCCCATGGAAAAAATTTCAAGGAGCTGTACCACAATGCGGATATGGCCCTGTATCAGGCGAAAAAACATGGGAAGAATCAGTACCGGGAGTACAACACCTCTTATATGGCGCAAGGCACCCAGCGGCTTTTCCCACGGACCGGTTCTTCGGTGGGGGATAAAATTGATTCGAATGAATCAAATCAACAGCTCAACCGTCTGGCGGAATACAGCTTCCGCGTCCTGTATCAGGCGCGCGATATTGAAGCCGCCGTCTATTCCATTTTAGAGGTGGTCGGTAAACAGTTTAACGTGAGCCGTGCTTACATTTTCGAGGACAGCGACGATGGACGCTTCTGTACCAACACCTTTGAATGGTGCAATACGGGCATTTCCCCTCAGATCAACAATCTGCGCCGTATTTCCTATGAAACGGACCTGAACGGCCATTACCGCAGCAATTTTAATGAGGACGGCATCTTTTATTGCAAAGATATCCGATTCCTGGAACAGGAATCCTATGCCATCCTCGCGCCGCAGGGGATCAAATCTCTGTTGCAGAGCGCGATCTACGACCAGGGGGAATTCCGGGGATTTGTCGGTTTTGACGACTGCCGGAACAACCGGTTCTGGACACAGGACCAGGTGGAGGCATTGGCGTTCGTTTCAGAGATCCTCAGTGTATTTTTGATGAAACATCGCGTGCAGCAGCACGCATTGCAGACGGAAAAATCCCTGTGTACCATTCTGGACAGCCAGAGTTCCTGGATCTTCCTGACAGATCCGCATACCTTCCGCATGCGTTATATCAACCGCCGTCTGCGGGAGTCGTACTCCGCCGCGCGGGAGGGGATGCGCTGTCACGAAGTGCTGTTCCATCGAGACGCACCGTGCGCAGATTGTCCCGTACCGCACCTGACGGAGGAGCGCCCGGGCCTGGTGCAGGAGATTTACAACCCCGTGTTGGATGCGTGGGGGATGACGGACGCATCCCGAATTCCCTGGCACGGCGAAACCGTGGCGCTGGTCTGCTGCCATGACATCACCAAGTACAAAAAGACTGGGCAACCGGAAAACTGCCCGAATAAAGATATTCCTACAAAATAGCGTCTATCTGTTCCAGACACAAAAGCCATCAGGAGGACCGATATGATCTCTTATAAATTCGATACACAGCTTCTGATTGAGGGCACCGGCCTTTCAGAGGACGGCATCCATAAATTCATCACAAAGAACATCGAAGGAGACTGCCTGCTCGTCGTCGGGGACGAGGAACTCATCAAGCTTCATTTTCACACCAACACTCCCTGGAAGGTGCTGGAATATTGCGCTTCTTTGGGGGAAATTCACGATATTGTCATTGAAAACATGGCCTTACAATCCGACGGGCTCCATGGATGAACCATCAGGGCATAAATGGCCGGTAGGGAAGCGCCGCTGTGTGCTCTTAAACCGGCATTGTTTTGGCGATTGCTTCCAGGGGATATGCCGGTTCCTTCTCTTCGGCAAGGATTTGAGAGAGGGCGCAAATGGGATCTTACACCGCTTCGTACAGACCGCCAACAGCCAATCATCCATTTTACCTTTAAGAATGGACAGTCCCATAGATCGGAAAACCGGTACAGGGCTTGTGAGGGCTGTCCGTTGATTCCATAAAACAGAAACGCCGTCGAATGGTAGCCCATTGGACGGCGTTTTTCACATGTTCCCCTCGCAACGAGAAGTTCCGATACAGGCCATATGACGGCATGTGTGAAAGAAGGGATATTTAAATGGCTGCAAATTATCAGGAGATCGACATGGCAACCTGGAAACGCGCGATGCACTGCGCCGTATTCCGCAACAGTGTCCAGCCGCAGTACTGTGTCAGCTTTTCATTGGACATCACACATTTTCTGCAGGAGGTCCGCGCGCACCAGCTTTCCTTTACGTTTGCGCTGGTGTATGCCGCTTCCAAATGCGCGAATGAAATGGAAGAATTCCGTTACCGCTTTGTCGATGGAAAGGCCGTTCTGTTCGACCGGATCGATACGTCGTTTACATATTTAGACAACGAGACAGAGCTTTTCAAAGTGGTCAATGTCGCAATGCAGGACAATCTGCAGGATTACATTCAACTGGCAAAGAGCACTGTAGAGCAGCAAAAGGCGTATTTCACCGGACCGCTCGGAACGGATATTTTTCAATTCTCCGCTATGCCGTGGGTCTCTTTTACGCACATCTCCCACACGGATTCTGGAAAGCGCGATAACGCTACCCCGCTGTTCGATTGGGGAAAATATTTTTTATGCGACGGACGCGTCCTTTTGCCATTTTCCGTACAGGTCCACCACTCCTTTGTGGACGGTATCCATATCGGCAAGTTGGCGGCGCGATTGCAGGAATTTTTAGACCATTTCGATCCGGAGACGGATTGAACGGCCTGTGCCAATTACGGTCAGCCTTCCAACCGACTGAAGGCCTAAAACCGGTTTTATATGCTAAAATATGCAGAAACCGGGATGGAATCGACCGGATGGCGGGCAATCACACAGCGGCTCTTCTGCGGGATGAAAATGTCTTTCGATCCGTTCGCAGTATGTCGGGAATACCCGGCGGATTTTCCAACCCTCTATCAAAAGGCAAAAGACGCTTCCTCCGGCCGCGCCGCAGCCGTTGGGAAGCGTCTTTTGTCGCTGTTTTTCAATTTATTGGAATCCGATTTTGTTTTTTCTGATTGTTCCAGGATATGCGCTTTATGACAAAACTTGTCCAAGCTCTGGAGAGCCCCCTAAAGCTGTCGATCAGATTCCCCAACGCCGATAAAGTGGTCTGTCCGCCAGCAACTGCGGCAAATGCAAACACAGCCCGAATAAAAGTCTCAATCCCAATGATGATCAGTTCAACATATCAAGATGTAGTTTACATAATCTTCCTGCAAAAAGCAATTTCTGCGCTTGTATGGTTGTTGAACACTATAAACCGAGCGGGATAGGCGTTTGCTTTTTGGTGCATTCCCATTTCTGAAACACGCCTAAAGAAATCCTGCTGTCTCTTTTTTTTCAGGGTATCCCTATAAAATGTTCTTTCCCTACTCTGGCGTTAATCTTCCCTTCTCTAACACCATACGGGACTGGTTCGGTGATCCCCGTATCATGGGTCTATGGAATCTATTCCACCGCCCACCATTTCGCCTCGCCTATTGTGGCGTTTCCAGGCCAGACAGTTGGAAAGGGCTGTCCGCAACTGGTCAACGGAGATCGGTTTGGCCATGTGCCCGCTCATTCCAGCGAGACGTGCCTGCCTGACATCCTCCACAAAAGCGTCCGCCGTCATGGCGATAATCGGGAGTTCATCAATCCTCTCCATGCCGGATTCCCGGATTTTTTTGGTTGCTTCGTAGCCGTTCATCACCGGCATCTGCACATCCATAAAGACCATGTCGTAATAGAACGGGGGATGGGTGTAAATCGCCTCCACCGCCTGGCGTCCATCCTCACAAATTTCCACCTGTGCACCCAACACTTCCAACATCTCCGTGGCGATCTGTCGGTTAAGATCGTTGTCCTCCACCAAAAGGATGCGCAGTTCAGAAAAAGATTCCTCTGCCTGATGCTGTTCCATCGGCGTTACAATCTCTGGGGCATCGCGTTTGGCAAGGCATAAAGTGATCGAAAATCGGGTGCCTTTTCCATATTCGCTCTCCACCTGAATGTCCCCGCCCATCATGGATACCAGATTCTTTACGATGGTCATTCCCAGTCCGCTTCCGGCAACCTTGCTGATCCGGCTGTCATCGGCCCGGCTGAACGGCTCAAAAATATGCTGCAAATATTCAGGTTTCATGCCAATCCCGGTATCCTCGATGACAAATCGATAAGTGCCCGCCTGCTGTTCTTTCTTTTCAAATTCCTCCAACCTGAAGAAAATCTTTCCCCCGTCCTCGGTGTATTTCGAGGCGTTTTCCAAAATATTGACCAGAACCTGTTTTAAACGCAGGACGTCGCCAAGCACCTGCGGATAGAGTTCCTCGTCGATTTCCACGGACAATTCTTGACGCCGGCTCTCAAGAGGCAGGCGCACCATCTCTACCGCGTCCTGCACCAAGTCGTACAGATTAAACTCTGACTCCGCCAATTTCATAGCGCCGCTCTCAATTTTGCTGACGTCTAAAACCTCATTGATCAGCCCAAGCAAATGCGCGCTGGAATTCGCGATATTGTCCAGATAGTTCCGGACTTTTTCTTCCTGACCAATATGCAGCCGTGCCAATTCCGTCATACCAATGATCGCATTCATCGGCGTGCGGATATCGTGGCTCATTTTTGATAAAAAGTCGCTCTTGGCCCGGTTGGCCTTTTCTGCCTTTTGCAGCGCATCCTCAAGCAGTTGTTTTGCCCTGCGTTCCTTTTCTAACGCTTCTTCGCGCTGTAGGCGTTCCTTGTCGATATTCCGTGAAAGGGTGATTTCGACCAGATCATCGGTATAGGGGCTTTCCACCGGCACCACCTGCGTAAAATACCAATGGTAATTTCCGTCTTCGCCAAAGTGTGGGACTTCCATCGTCACCATACGTTCCCCACAGGAAAAAGCGTCTGTCAAAGATTGATGAGAAAATTTCCGAAGAAACTCTTTCTGATAATCCGGATGGACGGTGGAGAGTTCCGAGGCAATAAGGTCTTGAAAAGTGCCTTCCTCCCCAGGGCTTTTCACTGGAAACCGTTCATATTCCAACATACGGTACGAATTCTTCGTCAGATTAATCGCAATCAGCATTTGGTAGGCGCCCTTGGCCGCCGTTGCCAGCTGGCTGATCTCGACATTCCACTGTTGCTCCAACAAATACTCCTCCTGGATATCGCGGAACACCAGAACGCACCAGCACTCGTCCACATCAAGCGGTTCGATTCTTGCCGCAGTAAACTCTACCATATGATATGTGCCGTCGTTTGTCAGGCGGCGCAGCCTCTTGGAAATCTTCTTTTTTCCTTCTGCAAACAGCCTAAGCATCGCTTCACGGGAGAAACTGTTCTGAAAAGATTCCAGATCATCCGGATGAACGGCCTTTTTTGCATAATTATAGTTCTCTTCGCCAAAATTCCCTCGCTCCGGAATTTCGCTCCACAGCAAATCCTTTTGGCAATTGACATAGAAGTTCATCGTTAGATTGGCAATGATGCATTCGTCAAAGACCGTCACCAGACTCTGCGCATACATCTGTTCAATTTTATGGGGGCCCTGTTCCTCTTCAAAGTTCAACTGGTGCGGCGTGACGGTAATCACAACCGCGGGAAGATGCCCGTCCCAAATCAACCGGTTGGCGGCGACGTCTACGGTGGTTTTCCGCAGGGGATCGTAACAGACGGTGTGACTGGAGGAATTGTCCCCCATTTCACGGAGCGGGCAATTTGCGCATACTTCCGGCCAGATCTCATGGCATTTGGCCCCGATGGCCGCTTTTCCCCGGCTGGTTTGCCAGCAGCGCTGGTTAAAATACAGCAGCCGGTGGGTTTCTTCCTCTATGACATAGATGCTGCTTTCCGTCAGCGTGTCGAGTAGATTCGCCAAATTGTCAACAGACATGCTTCCACCCCTTATCCTATCTGATCATCAACAGCCCGTCGCCTAATCCCTGAAAATGTATTTTCATTATACACTGGACAGGAAAAAATAGGAAGTGTTTTGTATTCACGCACAGAATTTGCAATTTTAAGTAGATCGCATTTCGTTTGGACGGAGGCTTTTTGTCTATTGTCCGTTTTTACTGGTTCGGTTCATAAATTCCTGCACAGGGCGCTTTTTTGTGTTGTCCGTACAACTTGAGGCTATTCAATTTGTGCGGAAAAGGAGGACTTTAGTTCGGCAAAACCCACCTTTTTCAAAACCTGATGAATCGATCGGACAGACGATTTCCCCACACCATGTGTCCAGCTTTGAAGAAGATGGATAGAAGCGCTCCCACAATAAAAACTCCTGCGGTGGTCTCAGCCATCACAGGAGTTTTTTGTAAACGCCGTCAAACAAGTTTTCTCCGACATAATTTTCATTTTAACATCAGGATCGCACAAGGAACAGACACTCAACGGGCCATATCATTCATTTCAAATATCCGGTTGCGTGCTGGAAGATCCATCAAAGCGCCCGTATTTTATATGGCGTTTCCATACGGAATTACCTGGCGGAACACACGGAAAAGCCGTCGGTTACAACAGCTGCATTTACGCCATGTTTTCCTTTTCTGCCTTTATCTGTTAGCACAACAGCCCGTCCTCGCCAAATACCAGAGAAATGCGCTGGTAAACGGCGGAAAACTTCCCCTGCGCACGATAAAAGCCGGAGCTTTGCAACGTAAATTCTGTTTGACCCGGCAAAAATGCAGCACTTGTCTGATGCAGAAAAGAGACTTGCAATGCATAAGACTGCGGCAGATATGCGCCATTTTTCAATGCCACGCCATACTGCACGCCGCCTTCCCATCCAAAAGCAGTTTTACCCCAGGAATCCTTTGGCGCAGGCGCGCATAAAAACGGTTGGGACCGGTAAGGCCCGCCGTTTTTTTCCTGATCCACCTCACTGCACGGAACCGCTTGGGAGTCCCCCTGTTGTTCCCAATACAGGGTATCGCGATGGACATATCCCGGAATTTCGACGGTTGAATAGACGTCCCTGTTCATCCCCATCGCATCGATGCCCCTGTATTTGGGCATGCGTTCCCAGTTGAACCGGCTGACCGCCAAACAAGCCGGAACATCGGGCTTTTGGGCAAACTGATACACCGCCGTCCGCAAAACCAGGACGCCGGGCAAGTTTTTCCCGGTTTTGGTGAGTTCTTCCTCCACTTTTTCCGGGATGAGCACAGAAAAGCCACTGTCGTCCTCTATGTAATATTCTGTAAAGAACATCGCCAGATCCGATTCATCGACCCGCGCTCGCGATTCCTCTGTCAAAACATCGGCCGATTCTTCTGAAAATCCAGCGGCAGCCCATTTTTCCTCGACCGTCTCTGTGGTGAAACTTACCCGTTCCCCATCCGGAGATGTGCGCAGCGGACGAAATGGATCTTTTGAAAATTGCAAATGAACCACCCATACCACTGACAAAAGGCAAATTGACGCTAAAAGGATCACCGCCGCGTATTTTGTCCTGCGATCCATTTCATTCTCACATCCCGTATTACTTTTTGCATATAAACAGGGAATCAGCCAGCCTAAAAAATACAATTTGTTAATTTCTTATGCCATTCGCCTCTTTGTATTATTCAAATACTCCCATTCTTTGTTGCAAAGATGTCGGACACCCTAATAGGATCATTTTTCTGTATAGAAAGGGAACGATGAAGCGCGGTCTATGCGTTACTGTCGTCACCCCAATAATCCTTATTGTATATTAATGGTCTTATTATACAAATTTAGAGTTTTCCTTCTTCCACCAGACGCGCCGCTTTTAAAATCAAGACCTGTGTTTTTGCATCTTTGATCTGATTATCCATGACCATATCTACGGCCTTTTGAAGCGGGATACGTTCAACCTCCAAAAACTCGTCCTCATCCGGGTTGGATTCACCGTATCCGGTGATGCGGCAGGCGTACAGATGCAGGATTTCGTCGCAGTAGCCAGGTGTAGGGTAGAGGAGGCCCAGATTCAAATAGTGCTCCGCTGTGGTTCCGGTTTCCTCGCGCTGCTCGCGTTTACAGGCTTCAAAGGGGTCCTCTCCGCGCTCCAGCTTTCCGGCGGGCGCCTCTAAAACCACCTCGCGGTAGGGGTATCGGAACTGCCTGACAAAGAGCATTTCATTCTGCTCCGTCAGAGCCGCCACGCAGACCCCGCCGGGGTGCATAACCAGTTCGCGCTTGGCCTTTGCACCGTTTTCCAGCTCTACATCGTCCACAGCCACCTCGATGATGCGGCCCTTATAAATCTCGGTCCGGCCCAATTGTGTTTCCGTCAGTTTCATTTTTTGGCCCCCTAAATAAATACATATTGTATTTATTTTAAAATTCAAAACGATTTGTATTTGACAAAATAATCACATTGTTGAAAACTCTGTTGATATTACTAAAAGTTTACGGATGCACAGTGTCTTTCGCGCCTACGG
>DBFXIC010000318.1:0-7106 GCA_048455095.1 Anaeromassilibacillus sp. | reverse complement strand
CCGTAGGGAGTACATACCCACAATCGCAGATAAATGCCACTCGAAGCTGTTTTGGCTCCATTTTAAAAATCCTCCTTTGCAAGCATCTACTGAATTACATTGAACACAAAAACCGCCAATCCTCCGAAACGATGACCCGCGTTTCCTTTTGTCCCGCATACCGTCCGATGCGATAGGCGATTCCACACTCTTTCAATTTTTGTTCCATTTGCGCCAAGGTCCGACGTTCTCCCGATCTGTCGCAGTCATCCAGCAAGATGGCAAAGGAGTCGGCCAGGCAATCCGGAAGCATCCGTAGGACATCAACGCGCGCATAGAGATTCGCATTCCCGCCAAAGGGGCCATCAATGGAAAGCAGGTCAAATCTCTGTCCCTGCAACGCATCGGAAAAACTGCCATAGGACAGAACCGCATCGTCCTCCAAATAGGCGTGCTCCTCCAACGACAGTGTCAAAATTCGGGAACGATCTGAAAGCGCAAACGATTTTTGAAAAAAGGAAATCCATGCGGAATCGTGCTCCACCACAATATGCTGCACATCCTCATGCGCCGCCGCATATTGTGCGATCATCCGCGTGGTCTGTCCGAGTCCAAGCTCCAAAATACGTTTGGGCTTTTGTTCGTCCAGCGTGCGATAAAGTGCATATAGAAAAGGATACCCCGCCGCCCAGCGCCCGGGGGAGAAGCTGCGGTCCGTCAGCCAATTGCTCCCTGCGATGGTATCCCGAAAAATCTCTCCCCACAGGACTTCTTCCTGTGTCTCCTTGAGCTCTTTCGCCAACAAGGAGGCGGCTTCCAGCTTCTTTCCCATGACCGAAGCGACTGCGTCGATCTGTTTTTCTCGCGTTTGAAGCATCTGTGCCAAACGCATATTTTCCTCTTTCAGCTTCATCAGTTCCGTCTCAAAGCGTGTAAACGCCAGCTCATCCGCCGCATGGTTAGAGCGGATTGCAGAGAGCACCCGTTCAATCTCCCGATTAAACGCGTCGACGGGTGGAGGAAAAATTTTCTTTAACATGCGCTTCATGTTTGATCATCCGCCTTTTCTAAATCAAGTCGAGCAGCGCTAGAAATACAATCCATAAATATATCCTCGTATTGCGCCGCCTCTCCTGCAATCGACGGCTGTTCCTGCGACAATACCGCGCTGGAAAACGCTTCAGCACGACAAAGCGCCTGCAACAGCGCCTGTTCGTCCCCCGCTGGGAACAAAAAACCGTTTTTGCCCTCATCGATTGCCTCGGGCATCGCCCCAATGCGGGAGGCAACCACAAAACAACCTGAGGCAAGCGCCTCACGAACGACAAAATTATACGTCTCATACCAGAGCGAGGGCACCACAATACAGTCGTGCGTCCGGTAGATTTCCGGCATCCGATCGAACGAAACCGCTCCATGAAAGCGGATCCGCCGATCTTTCAGCGCCAACCGTTTCATCTGCCGCTCATAAGCGACGCTTCCAACGCCGTAGAGGTCGAGCGTCACCTCTCCCTCCAACCTTTGAAAAGCAGCAATCAACAGATGGATTCCCTTCAATTCGGAAAATGTGCCGATATAGGCGAACGTCTTTATCTGACGAACCGGCGTGCGCGGATACGCAAACTCCGGCGCAATCCCATGCGGGATAACATAAGGGGCAATCTGCGGAAATTCCTGATGCACGACGGATGCCACAAATTTGGATGGAACCGTAACAGCGGCGGCTCCCTGTAAAAGCCGGGTGGCTGCGGCATAGCGCTGCGAAAAATCCCCCGCGGCGCTGGTCGTACAAAGGCGCGCACACTTTTGGCCTCTGTCACATCCGGAACAAAAATGACCCTGCCGATCCACCATCGTCGCATAATGGCAGAGGATATTGAAGTCGGTCAGCGTCACCACATAGGGAATTTCCCGAGCCTTGCACGCACACAAAAACGCCGCCATCGGCTGTGGATAAGCGCAATGCACCACATCTGGACGATCCGACTCCAAAAAATGCGCTGCAAAGGCCTGCATAGGCTGATCGTTCGGCCCCAATCGCTTATAAAATAATCCATAGGGTGTCTTACGATAGCGGAATTCCACTACTTCGATCCCCTCAAACGAAAAAATCCGGTAAAAAATTTCTCCGATCGAAGAGGAATATTCGCATAACGGTGCTGTTCCAAGAGTAAAAACTTTTACACGGTGCCCGCGCGCCTGCTGTGTCTGCGCCATATTCAGCACAAAACGCTCCGTGCCGCCCTGGCGGTCCGGATAAAAATAGTGTACCAAATAATAAATAAAAAGCGGCCGGATTTCCTGCCCATTATTCGGCAGTTGGGCCGGGGGGCTTTCAGGAAACTGTGGGACGTCTTCTTTTCCTTTGGCGCGGAAACGTTTCCGGTCTACCACACATTTTTCCCAAATTTTAGCAGCCGTTCCCCGAATACCAAAGTAATTTCCGATTGCATGCAGTTCTTTCAGCATGTTTGCCCGCCCCCCTTCCGCTCATTCAAAAAATTCTAGTGTCCCTGTCCCTCGACGCTTGGAAAGGACCCGGCCCACCAACTGCATTTCCCTCGCTGCGAGCCGGTCATGTCCATTCGCACAGGCTCGGGCTATGATTTGCAACACAGTATAAAACTTTCGGGACATGCTGTCTTTCTGATACAAGCCGGCTAGCTTTCCTTCTGCCATATCCCGGCAAAATGGGAAAAAAGCAGGGCTTTGCTGCAAAATATGCAGTTGCTCCAAAAAAAAGCTTACCGGTTTCCCCTGAGCAAAGGGAGAAAACAGAAAGCCTGTGAGCAGCTGTCCGCAGACCAAAGACAGCATTCTCTGGCTGGATGCCGGGTGCTTTGCGTACTGCTCAAGCACTTGGACGGAAACCGCATTGCACCGGCAATCCGCGCCGTGCACCACAGAGTTTCTTCTCTGGACATAATGATAGAATGTCTGGGAAACCAAGGCCACCCGCTCAACTTCTGGCAATAGCTGCAAATTGAATAGATAATCCTCTCCACTGTTGAGTGGGAAGGAAAGCCGCGCCCGCACAATGGTCTCCCTTCGATAAATCTTGTTCCAAAGCACAGGGCGCTGTGCCAGATAGCGCAAATAAAACGCTTCTTTTGCCTCGCTCCCCGTAAGACGTAATGTTTGATCCGGCAATGCCGGGCCGCTGGACAAAACGCCGTTTCGATATATAAGGTCATAATCACACATACAGAGTTCACAGCACGCTTTTTCCGCGCGTTCATACAGACACGCGTACATCGTGGGCTCTATATAATCGTCCGAATCCACAAAACCGATATATTTTCCCCGCGCATGCAGCAAACCGGCATTGCGTGCCGCTGCCACCCCGGCGTTATCCTGTCGGACAACCCGCAGTGCCGGGTGACGGGATGCATACCTGTCCAAAAATTCACCCGTCCGGTCCGTGGACCCATCGTCCACCGCCACAATCTCCAACCCAGGTATGGTCTGTGCAAGGATGGAATCCAGGCAGCGTTTGATATAATCCTCGCAGTTATATGCAGGTACAATCGCACTGATACAGGGGATTCCCATCCATACGTCCCTCCATTTTTGGAATTGTTATTTTAAAATTATAACACAGGACACCCTGTATCTCAATTGTCTGCGGACGGCCCCCTCATATTCCCTGAGCCCTCTACATATATTTGGTATCATAGGGCGCGTTCACGCGGAAACCGTCGCGGTTTTCATGATTTCAAACGCACCGGCTGTCTGAACCTGCCCTAACTTGAACAGGGGGGCGTACCATGAAAGGCATTGTTGAAGAGCGTGCTGTGGAGCTCGGCGAATATATCATTGAAAATAAAGCCACGGTCCGAAAAGCTGCTAAAAAGTTCGGCGTCAGCAAAAGCACGGTACATAAGGATGTCGCACAGCGTTTAAAATATGTGGACCCACAACTCTATAAAGAGGTCAAGAACGTCCTGGAGGTCAACAAAGCCCAGCGGCACATCCGCGGCGGTATGGCCACCCGCATGAAATATAAAAAGAGCGCTTCACCCGCTGTATCCAATTCCAGTCGGTAACACCGGATGGCTCTTTCCACCGGAAAAACACGGAGAAATCTGCTGAATATCCCATTGCAATTCATTAGCGCCTCCGCTATAATCATAGTAACAATTCTTATGATTATACAGCTTTCCACATCGATTGGAAAGTTGAAAGGAGGGTATCTATGGAAGGATTGCATCCCGTAGTGCTCGCACTGCTCGGCACGGGGTTCACATTCCTGTGCACTGCAGCAGGCGCAGCAATGGTTTTTTTATTTCGGGGGGAAATCAAAGCGGGCTTTCAGCAAATCTTTTTGGGGTTTGCCGCCGGTGTGATGGTTGCGGCCTCCGTGTGGTCGCTCTTGATTCCAGCGATTGATATGGCGGAAGAACAGGGGCTTATCGGTTGGATTCCCGCGGCCGGCGGCTTTATCCTCGGCGGGCTGTTTTTATTGGCCCTCGACCGGATTTTGCCCCATCTACATCCCGGCAGTGATGAACCGGAGGGCGTCTCTTCCTCGCTCAAACGAACGACCATGCTCGTATTTGCTGTGACGCTCCACAATATCCCGGAAGGCATGGCAGTCGGCCTCGCCTTTGCGCTTGCCGCGCAACAGGGCGCGCCCGTAACGCTGGCTGCTGCAATGGCTCTGGCGCTCGGCATGGGCCTGCAGAATTTCCCGGAGGGCGCGGCAATCTCGCTTCCATTAAAAAAAGAAGGACTTTCCACCACGCGGTCGTTCGTATACGGCGCACTTTCCGGCATCGTGGAACCGATCGGCGGCCTGCTGGCTGTGCTGATTGCCGGCTCCGTCACCCCGCTGATGCCCTGGTTCCTCGCTTTTGCGGCGGGCGCCATGATCTATGTGGTGGTGGAGGAGCTGATTCCGGAAGCGCATCTAGGTGAACATTCCCACGCTGGCACCGCCGGCGTCATGTTGGGATTTCTTGTGATGATGATTTTGGATGTGGCGCTTGGATAAAAAGAGAAAAGGCGTTCCGGCTTTGATGGCCGGAACGCCTTTTTAGGTTCCCAATACGGTCCTGAGCCCATATAGAAATTGCACAATGTGCGCTTTGACGCGCAGGCTGGCAACGAGCACCTCATCAAAAAGTGTAAAGTACGGCAAAAGATTGATGCGGTTCTGCTGAATAAACCAAAAATAGTAGATCAGGCCCAAGAGGACCACCACAGCAAGGACGTAATAATGGGCATAGTTCAACCACTCGCCTTTTCCATCCATAAAACGCTGCTCTTTTTCTTCCTCTGTTGGCTTTAACGCCGTCAGCAACTCCGGCACATACAAAATGGCAGCCGTGAAAAAGATATTCCCAATACGCTGGAACAGAAAGTGCTTCCAAGTAAAAACAAAAAAGATACCGGCGTACATAGATAAATTGATCAACACCACGTTCCGTGGGTTTCGTTTAATTAGCAGCTTCCGGCAGCTCAACATTGCAACCATCGCAAGCACCGGAACAAATCCCGTCATAAAATCGCGGCCTTTCATAAAATACAGGCCATCTTCGGTTGCATATGTTTGATAGACAAACTGGGTCACAAAATCAAAAATCTGCCAGGAAAAGAACAATACCAGAGCCGCTGCGCCCGCATAAACTCCCATGGAGATCCAATTGATCGGAATTTGCGCCAAAAAATATACCGGAATCATCAAAAGCAAAGAATTATGGAACGTCGCAGCAAGCAGGACAAGCAGCAAATAAGGAAAAAATCGCTTTTCCTTTAGATAGTGTACAGCAAATAGAAAAATGGCAATTGCAAGCGACTGCCGGACAAAACAGAGGCTGTTGCCAAAAAAATTGAAGGCAACAAAGATAAACATGCCGACCCAGGGTTTCGAACAGTCCCGATATAGCACCAGTGCTGTCAGCCCCATGATGAGTACCGCGATGACCGCCATGTAGACAAACACATTGCCGGTCACCCGTGTGAGCAAAAACGTCAAAAGGCTGAATCCAAATTCCGTCCGATATGGATTGGCTCCACTGGTCAGATAACTCCATCCACCACTGTGAACATCCCGAAAAAACGGCAGATAAAATTCATAATAATCCAAACCGACATTGGTTGCACGCAATGCTGCTACCGCAATCAAAATTGCTGAAGAGGTGCAAAGAAAAAAAATTTCTTTTTTTCTGCTGGGCTTCCATTCTCCCAGAAATCCCCCCAGCAGCAGAATGGAAAAGACAACCAGTGCATATGTGGTCACGGCGTCACCTTCTCTCTGTGGCAGCGCGCTGACCACTGCCGTCTGGTTACGAAAAGAACGTCACATAGGGAATCAAATTGATCCGGTTTTGCAGCAAAAACCAGAAGTAGTACAGCGCTCCCAAAAGGAGCGTGACGCCCAAACTATAGTTGTAATAGTATTGCCGGTAAGTAGCGAATCTTTTCACCTTTTTCCGTTCTTGCAACAATTTTTTCTTTTCGCTGCGACCCTGAATTCGTTTTACTTCCGCCAGATTCTCCTGGTCGGTCTGTTCCACGCGAATGCTTTTCAATAGTTCCGGAACCAAAAAGATCGCACTGGCAAAAAAGATATTGCCGATGCGCTGAAAAATATAATGTTGGCAGGTCATGAAGAACAAAAGGCCTGTATACAGCGCAAAATTCACCAGTACCACATTTTGTGGGCTCCTCTCCAAGAGGAATTTTTGTGCCAATAAGGCCACAATCGCCAGCGTCACCGGGATAAACGCAGTCTGCCAATTGCGCCCCCGGAGGAAGTAAAGTCCTTCCTCGGTCGCGTAGAATTGATATACGAATTGTGTAACGAACGTAAAGATGGGCCAAAACAGCAATAACAATACCGCTGCTGCGGATACATATGTCAGAACAGACTTCCAGGTGACGCGGAGCTGCGCCAAAAAATAAAATGGAAGCAACAGTAGCATCGATTTATGAAAGGAAGCAGCGAGCAATAAAATCAGCAGATAGGGGACAAACCGCTTCTCTTTAAGATAACGGATTGCAAATAAAAATATTCCAATGGCGAGCGATTGCCGGATAAAGCTCATGGAGTTTCCAAAAAAATTGAAGCTGACGAACACAAACATTCCCACCCAAGGAATCGAACAGTCCCGGTAGAGTACCGC